>JACMQE010000145.1 GCA_014377145.1 Glaciimonas sp.
GACGTCGCATTAGTACATTTGGTACGCATCGTCAAACAAACTCTACGATCAATCGACGTCATCGCCCGCTACGGTGGCGAAGAATTTTTAATCATCATGCCGGAAACCACGCTAGACGAAGCAGCCTCAGCGATGGCCAGAGTGCAAAGAGAATTAACCACCCACTTCTTTACTGCAAATAATCAACATTTGTTTATTACCTTCAGCGCAGGCGTAGCACTGCGCACACCAGGTGAATCGCAAGATACCGTTGTTAAGCGGGCTGACAAAGCCATGTATGAGGCGAAGAAATCCGGGAAAAATCGTGTGATCAAGGCAGAGTGAAAACCTTCCATTTTTCGAAAAAATATTATGAAAAATGGTTTCTTTTGCGCAGTCATTCAGGCAAGTTATTAGCTAGAATTACAACATTTTTAATTATCACACCTTGCATCTCACCCATCCAGGCCGCCAGAGGCATAATTTATAACGAGTATTTCCTAGTTAATCTTTAATAACTTTCAACCTTTAGACAACTGCAACGACAATTGAAGAAACAAAGCGCTTCCCATAACAAAGGCAACATCGATTTTATCCTGATGTTCGGCCAAAAATTCATCCCCAACGCGTTGAGGGCCATCCCCATAAGGCCAAATATAATCATCCACAATGATCCATCCTCCAGCCACCACCAAGTCAGCCCAAGCTAAAATATCGGTCTTTGCTGCAGCATAGTTGTGATTACCGTCAATATGCAGGATCGCTATACAACCGGAATAGCGAGTTGTTCCAAACGATGTTGTAGTTACATCTCTGTGCGCTCGATAATACTGTGCGCCGTCTATCGATGGCATGCGTAAATAGTTAACGTGATTGACGTTGTAAGGCAGCAGGTTCATTTCAAAAACAACAAGAGCCTCCTCTGCGTCCACCTGTGCGGATACTCTATCGACCATACCTGTGTCGTCACTTTGAACTAGATGCGCATTCGACCATGGATCGACGCAGAGCAGCTTGCCGATGGAGTAGCAACGCGCGAGTCTGGAAAGAATAAAGGCTGATTTCCCCCACCAGCTACCTATCTCGACAATATCTCCGACTGGACTATGGCGGGCAATTTCGCACAGGACACAAAATTTCTCATGGTCGCACATGCCTGGAATCACATCAGCATGTCGAAACATGGCGGCCAATTCAAGCTCCGACACTGACTGAACGGCAGCGGCATTCGAAGCCAGCTGAAACTGCCTTTCAAGCAGGCTGTGTGCGTAACTGCGAGCGGTCCTATAACCACTCAACTCTATATTTACGGGTGAGTCGTTAACGAGAGAAACACCTAGAGCAAACTCTTTCAAGACACGGTTCAAATAGTCCCAGACGACTGGATTTGGCGAATAAATCCCTATAATGTTGAATTCATCAATAGCCTTTTTTAATGCCCCTTCAAATTCTGAATTAGTGATGTACGGAAGCGACAGCCATGAGGGATATTGCTCCCGAGATGGGTCAAAGCCAAGCGATGAAGCACCGACTACAGATTGCCCTTCCCGCAAACATTTTTGTAGGTATTCAATCGAACGTGGCATTCCCGCCGGAAAAATCAAAATGGATCTCGTCACTTCTACCTCTGCCCCACCAGAAGTAACAAAGTCGTTTGTTAACATAATTAATTTTTCGTGCATACAATATAGACACTTGCCGACAGTTCAGGATATTGCATACCCATTGCGTAACAACCATCCAAGTAGTTTTGATCGATAATCTTATTTTTCATAAGTAGATCAAACTGAAAATTAGCAAACGGTTTAAAAAACACGCCGCCTCTCGACAAGATATTTAATCCAGCCAGACGAGCATCATGTTCCAACGTATCTAAACTATATGTACAACGATGACCGTGAGACAACTCACCGGCAGTCACAGAATTATTTGTCGCAATCAAGCCCATTTTCACAGCTATCTGCCGTGACGCCGCGTTAGCGTTCGGAACGACAATGAATAGTCGTCCAGTAGGACTCAACCAACGTCGTATGCGTGCAAGTACTGCTACAGGATCGTCCAAATGTTCCAAAGTATGAACCAAAAAAATCGTATTGTATATTTCGTCAAGCTCGGCAATTTCGATCGTAGAGTGAATGAAGTGAACTGTTGACGGAACTTTCGTTCGTGCAATAGCGATCAAACTTTCTGCGGCCTCCAACACCGTTACATCGTCAAAATATTCCATCAGAAGGCTTGTTGAATCTCCCTCAAAACATCCTATCTCTAGGGTCTTACCTTGAGTAAAAAAAGGATATAAGCTTTTCAACGTATAGCGTCGAATGACAAAATCGAAATCATATGAATATTGACGTAATTCATTATCTTGGTATTCGTTATTATAGTTTCTCATAAATATTTCTTCAGCCTTGACCCGGTTTATACATACGTTTTTCTGGTGGCTGGTACCACTCATCGTAGCCATTAGGCACGCGTGAGTTATAGCCCAACAGCTGACGCATTTTTTCATTTTTAGGATAGTATTCACCTAAGACACGTGAATAGTCCATTTGTTGTTTAAAAAATGGTCGAGTAAATGTTAACGTTAACGCCATTCTTGGCATTTGCGTAATATTCTGTGCTGCGCAATGCCAAATGTTAGAATCAAATAAAAGGACACTTCCTGCCTTTCCAGTAATTTGCACGGCATTTGATTCTAAAAATGCCTCGTTCGGTCGTTGCTGCACACGATGCGTACCTGGTACTACTTTAGTTGCACCGTTTTCAATCGTAAAATTATCCACCATGACAAGCATATTGATCATCAGGTGAAAATTTTTTGAATAGGTCCGCACATCTCGGTGAAAACGCTGAGCATGCTGATATGTATGATTAGAGTACGGCAAATTGTTTAGCGCTCCATACGAATTAAGAATATATTCTCCATCGAAATATGCGTTTATGTACGTATCTAGATAAAATTCATACAAAAACCACTCAAGGCTATCTCCACCTCCAACGACATGATGAGCAGCTCCCTCCATTCCAATATCTAGGCCGTTTTTCTTTTGCCATTTAAGACAGAATTTCTCGCGAGAAGGAATATCGATTCGTATTTTTTCGAGCATCTCCTCGGGAACCAACTGCTCAAATAATACAAAACCTGACACGTCCATTTGATATTGAAAATCGAGAACACTCAATTGCAAACTTGACTTTGGCTGATTACTCTCGGTCATATCGCCCCCTCTAAGTAGGCTACTACAGAGCTAACTAAAAGATAATTCGCGGTCAAGATCATCACCCCCAGTAATTAATTTCATCAACAAATAGATGATATTTTTCGCGAGTAATGCCAACAAGAACCTTATCGTAATATTGACCGCTCCGGTAAAACCATTGTTTTTTTCTCCCTTCGATCTCCCATCCACATGACTTGACGTAAAAGTTAATAGACCTGATATTTGTCTCGATCATATCGCTATCTAATCGCATGAGACCCAGTTCATCAAAAGCGTAACGCATAATGCTCATGACAGCGTCAAGGCCAAATCCTTTTCCTCGTATGTCCACTTTTCCCAACATCACTCCATGAAAAGCATTTCTATTTTTCCAATCAATGTCGACAAGGTTTGCCGTACCTAACAACTGGCCATCGAAGGTATCAATACAAAATACCTGGTCAGAAACACTATTACTTAATGAATAAATCCACTTTTCGGTTGAAATGCTGGAATATGGGAAATGCCAACCACCAAGCTGCTTCCATATTTCTGGATCGTTTGCCCATTGGTGTAAAAGTGCAGCATCCCGAAGTTCTGGGGCTCGCATTAAAATCTTCCGTCCATGAATATTCATTTCAACGTTTCCAATCTAGTATGATCTGGGTTATTTTTTTTAAATCTTGAATTTCATAACGTTGATCGCAAGGTATCGCGATGCACTTATCACATAAATAAGCTTCAACGTCATCGTCGCAAGTTCGCCCTTTGACATCGGACCAATAAGACGGAATAAATACGCGCTCCGCAACCAACAATTCCCTTATTTCGGAACTAATGGTAATAAATGGATAACAAAGTGGCCCATCTACATTATTTAATTTGATCTGCAGTTGATTGAGATTTCCTAAGCACCCATGAAGAAATCTAAAGTTTTGATTACGTCTCGTTCTAATGTATTGGTAGTCAATACTTGCGAGCATTCGTCGAGTTAAACATGACATTTCAAGTGGTTCAAATTCGCTTAACGATTTCTCCGCCTGCAAATAATCTGCATAGCCTGACTGAGGGGAATCGGCTAATCGTTTAAACAAGTGAGTTATACGATTTATTGAGTCATTATCAATTTCAGATGGCGTTTTTACAGATAACTGAGTAACGAGTAAGCCCCCATCAGGAATACCAAAAAATTTACGTGGAGAATAAATGGTTGCTAAGCAATCCTTTGGTGCCACATAAAACGCATGGGAATGATCAAGAACAATCTGATGTTGATTAAATCTCGCAAAGATGTTTTCGACGTTGTCTGAACATACGCCGAAATAATTCACGTAAAACAGCCAATCCGTTGGCCTCACGTCGACATCACCAACAATATCAAACTGCGCATTAATATTGTAAAATAAACAATCAACTCCAGCCCTTACAAGAGGCTCAAGCATGGAATTGCAAATATATTTGGGCATCCATACACGAGTAGGTCTTCCTTCAAGGAGCAAAGCAAAAAAAGCGGCGCGAGCAGACTGAAAGCCTAATGTACCGCGATACAAAAAAGACTTTGGACTTGGCAGTTCCAGCTCAAAATAGCCGCCGATAGATGCACTAATTGCGCTGTGCATTTATCTGCTCCGCAACAATATCAATTGCATTATTTTGAGAACAAATTAAGCTAAAAGCTTTAAGACGATGCTTAATATTTACACTTCCTAACGCCATCAAAGTATCAATAATTGAAAGCAATGGCACAAACTGCTCCCCGAATTGTAAGTAGTTCATTGATAACGATTGAATAAATTTGAGATCAATGCTCTGCTCCCGAAACACTTCTTCTGAATATAAATTTACCCCTCCTATAGCATTAACATAAGTATCCCCACTCACAGCGATGCAAAGCGCAATCACCTTATCCTGATTTTTCAAATTATGATCGATAGCGATGTGGGAGGAAATCTTGATCGCCGTAACAATTCCCAAGTGTTCACAAGTTTTTACGATGGAGTGATGAAGAAATTTAAAAAGATTTTTTTCCTGAAACTGAATGATTCGCTCGACCAAGGCAAATGTCTGTGAAAAATATGGCGCATGTTTATATGCCTCTCTAATTTGATTCAGCAATTTGTCTCGATTAAAACCTAAAGCTAATTCCCGTTCGCGCACGTCCAGGTAATCAGAATCTTTTTTCAGTGGCAACGAAACCATGGCACTCTTACCATTTTGCAATATACGATTACGGTTTATCCATCCCTTTTTTGTGTATTTTATGTTGTCATACAATATAAATACATCGACCGCTGCGATTAGCTGAAAGTAACCAATATAGGGGAAAAAATAAGGCTGCATAATAGCTACCTTCATTTTACAAACTTCATCATTGTTAAATTTTCCACCTTTATCTTGTCGGGTTATATTAAATTAACAATAGCGTCGATTTGTGACGTTTTTAATCCGGGATAAATCGGCAAGCAAATTACCTGCTCTGCTACTTTTTTCGCTGTCAACAAATTTGAGTGCACAGCCGAGGGCATTCCTCGATACATTGGAAAATCGCTAATCAGTGGATAAAAATAGCGTCGCGCGTAAATTTTATTTACACGTAGCTTTTGGTATAAATCATCACGGAGTAAGGGATATTCAGGTTCCACCAAAATTGGAAAGTATGCATAATTTTCTACCTCATTCGCAGAAACAGAAATACAACGTATCCCTTTAACCCCAGCCAGAGTTTCACGGTAACGGGCATCAATCGCTTTGCGTAGCAGTATTGCATCGTCAATACCTTTGAGTTGCAACAAACCAATGGCTGCATTAATTTCACTCATTTTGCCGTTGATACCGGGCGCAACGACGGTGACTTCATCGACAAAGCCAAAATTCTTCAGATGGTCAATATGTTGTTTAGTCTTGGCATCCGGTGAGATGATCGCTCCACCTTCAAATGTATTGAATACCTTAGTCGCGTGAAAACTCAGCACAGACAGATCGCCATGATTAAGTACACTGTTACCGCTAGTCTGCACACCGAACGCATGCGCAGCATCGTAAATAACCTTTAAGCCATAGTTGTCGGCAATCTTTTGTATACGCACCACATCGCAAGGATGGCCGTAGCAATGCACAGGCATGATGGCGGTAGTTTGGGGAGTGATTGCAGCTTCAATTTTCTCCGGGTCGATATTGAACGTCTCAGGGTCAATATCCACAAACACTGGTTTGATACCATTCCAAAGAAGCGAATGTGCTGTCGCCACAAAAGAATAAGGTGTTGTAATAACCTCGCCACCAATACGTAAAGCTTGCAAGGCTGTGATTAAAGCGATTGTCCCATTAGCAAATAAGGAGATATGTTTAACCCCAAGATAATTACATAAGGCAAGTTCCAGTTGTTGATGAAAAACCCCGCCATTAGTTAAAATTTTATTTTCCCAAATCTGTTCAAGATAAGGTAAAAAATCCTTAAGCGGGGGTAACAGCGGTTGCGATACATAAATCGGCAACCCTATATCGCAGTCATCTATTCTCGGAGCTCTTTTCATTTTTTACTCAACTTTGGCGACGTAATTTCAAAAGATTTTGTTGGTAAGCCTACGCACCAGTTTTGCCACATTACGCGTAATGCACCAATAACGCTTACCGCTATTAAATTAGGGTCTCTGAGCGGAGATGCGCTCAAACGGTTGCGCAAACTAGCTCTCAATCCTGCCAATTCATTTAAATTTTTGCTCCAGTAAATGGCCGTATTCACAAAATCGTCGTCTGTCCTAACTGCAAATTTTTGCAAACCAACATGAGATAAAATGCACACTCCGGTACGTCCAGCGATTGTTGTACCTACCTTGGTCAACGTCGGCACTCCCATCCATAGAGCATGCAACGTCGTCGTCCCGCCGTTATAAGGAAAAGTGTCTAAGCAAATATCCACTTTCTGTAGCTGCTCGAGATAAATATCAATATTGCACCGACCGAAAAAAATCAATCGATCTCGTTCAATTCCATATTCTTTAAAGATATTGATCAAATGTTGAAAGTTTCCATCTGAAGGTAAACCACCAAGAAAAAAATTACTGGACGGAACAGCAACTAACAATCGTGACCAAACTGCGACGACATCACGCGATATTTTACTTATACGATTAAAACTGGCGAATGTTACATAACCGTTTAACAACGCTGGCAAAGGATTTACTTCAGGGCTGCGCTCATGAGGTTGGAAAGCTGCTGAAGCTGGTAAACGAACAAGTTTTTCTGAGAAAAATTGATCAAACTCACCCTCAGGTAGAAAATAACGATCGGTTAAGTAATAATCCATTGCATGCAATCCTGTCGTACCTGGATAACCGATCCAACTAATCTGCACAGGCGCTGCTTTATGCGCAAACACGACCAATCTATTCTTTGCGGTATGTCCTGACAAATCAAATAAAATATCTATCCTATCTTCTTGTATTTTTTTTACAACTTCAACATCGGACAATGTATGAATTTTTGTCCAAAAATGAAATTTTTCTTTTAATTCGACCGTAACATCATCGTCATTGATATTGTTTGCGTACGCATATAAATTGATACTTACGTTGTTTTTCAAATAATCGAGTATTGGTAAAATAAAAGTAGCGACAGCGTGGTTATAAAAATCTCCAGAAACGATTCCAACTCTTAAACATCGATCCAGCGTTTTATCATTATCATGTTTAGGCCACTGTGCAATTAAATCTCGCTCCACACGCTCACCAAATCTTCGATGTTCGACAAACAGCTGTTCGGCACCACAAGCTGGACTTTCTCCTAGTAAAAATAAAATTGCAGTATTGGCCTCGTTATCATTGGGATTTACCTCCATTGCTTTTCGAAAATAAGTCAACGTCGTGTCAGCGGGCTCATTTAAATTCCAACTAACATAACCAAGTAAGCGCTGTGGCCCACTCATGGCTGGATTGAACTCTGAGTATTTTTCAAAATACGGCCTCGCCTTCACGTACTGCTTCATTTCAAAATACACCACCCCTAAATTATTATAAGCATCTGGATAAGCAGGTTTTAATTCAATCGCGTGAAGAAAATGATCAACCGCACTATTGAACTCCTTGAGTTCATAACAAGCCAGGCCGAGAACGTTTTGCGCTTCGGCCATGGCAGGGTTGAGTTGAACAGCTTTAATTGCGATAGATTTCGCGTCGATATAGGCACGTTTAATAATCAGGACTAAAACAAGATTAATATATCCAAAAATAAAATCTCTGTGTTGCGCTATTAGCGCTCTAAAACAAGCCTCGGCCTCATCGAATTGGCCATTTGATCTGAGTAAGTTACCTAAATTGTTATAGGCCTCTAGCATGCTTGGATTTATACGGATTGCTTCGCGATAATGATGGTCAGCCAGCGCTATGTGCGCTAGTCGTCCGCAGCAAATTGCCAAATTGAAATGAGCAACCGCATCATTTGGCAAAATTCTCACCGCATTTTCAAAACTGATTAAGGCCCCTGAAATATTGGCTAACTCAAGCAACGCAAGTCCGTTAAACTTCCAAGTGATACCGTTATTTTTATTTTTATTTATAGTTTTTTTTGTAAATTTCTCAAGCGCTTTAAACTCACTACGCTGAAACAAAATCGTCATTCGACTTATTTCAGAAGATAACGATTTTTTGTCATTAACCAAGCCAGCAATAACATTATTAGTTGGCAATTTAATATTTTTATTGTCAACACCAAGATTATTTATATCAAACTCTATTTCTTGAAATTCATCCGTGTGTTGTTTGCCGTCTGAAATCAAGTTATCTGAAATATAATAGGATCTTAGCTTTACTGCTTCATCAACAAGGCCTTGCTGACCGACTTTGTTTAGGATAGCTACATACTCATCCCAGTAAACAGGATTACTTGGCAATGCTCGTATTGCTGCCTCAATATGCTGTAACGCTTCTTCTATTTGCAAAGTATGAAAAAGAATTTTTGCTAAACAAAAATTCGCATCAGGATGATCTGGTGCATATTGCAAAACTAGCCGATAACAAGCTGCTTCTTTTACTTGATTATGGCCTTCGCCCGATGACTTTGCCAACGCCATTAGTTGAACAAGCTCCTGCTGAAAAGCAGCATCGAGAGCCTCTGTTTGAACATAATTTGATTGAGTAACGTCGCTCATTGCCGCCTTTATCTAATTGGCATCACATTGAATGTTCTCATTACGGCAATTTATTATCGTAAAAATAATAATTCACGGCAAAAAACATCATTGAATGCGATTCGATCTCACACCAATACAACTTAGAATAACAAATTTCGGCATGAAATAAACACAGAATAAGCTGATATTTACCCTCAAGTATTTCGATTTGATGTCGTGGAACGGAACTAAAACTAAAACTTTACACACAAAATAAAATATTTACTTGGGGAAATTCATTAAACTTTTTAAAAGACTGTCCGATACCTGATAGCAACGGCGGTCCGATAATTAAAGATGGACAGACCAAAGTTTAAGGCGAGAGCCAAATTCATTTAACTTAGGTAAGGGGAATAAAAATGTCTTCAGTTATCAATACAAATATTGCTTCGCTCAATGCGCAACGCAATTTAAGCACTTCACAAGCTTCACTCAACACATCCTTGCAACGCTTATCTTCTGGTCTGCGCATTAATAGCGCAAAAGACGATGCAGCTGGTTTGGCAATTTCAGAACGTTTCACCTCGCAAATTGGCGGCACTAACCAAGCTGTACGTAATGCAAATGATGGTATATCACTTGCGCAAACAGCTGAGGGAGACTTAGCGCAAATTGGCTCTAACTTGCAACGTATCCGCGATCTAGCTGTTCAATCAGCAAATGCGTCTAATAGCGCATCAGATCGTGCAGCGATCAACAACGAAGCAACTCAACTTATTTCTGAAATTGACCGTGTTGCAAGCGGCTCCAACTTCAATGGCGTGAGTTTACTGAACGGTACTTTTAACAAACAATCTTTTCAAGTGGGCGCAAATGGGACTGCAAATGACAGGATTGATGTTGCATCAATCGCAAGTGCAAAATCTTCGTCCTTAGGCGTTGGTGCAGGCTCAAGTTATACAACAAGTCTTTCGGGCGGCACAAATGGCGTTGGTGGATTTAGCTCTGGCGACTTGGTCATTAACGGCTTTAACGTTGGTGCAACGAGTAATGATGGCGTTTCTTACGCAGATGCAAAAGGTAGCGCGATTGCCAAAGCAGCCGCCATTAATACCGCAAGCGGCTCAACGGGTGTTACTGCAACAGTAAATGCAACGACAACAACAGGCACAGCTGCAACCGGTTTTGCCACAGCGATCACTGCTGGGGCAGTATTGATTAATGGCACTGATATAGGTGCACTGGCTGCGGCTGGTAGTGCTGCAGAACGCGGAGCACAAGTCACCGCAGCAATTAATTCCAAATCTAGTCAAACTGGTGTTACTGCAACATTTGATTCATCTACGGGTGCTGTTGATTTGGCAGCAGCAGACGGTAGAAATATCACGGTATCTAAAACTGATGCGTCTTCAGGTCTTGCCGCAACAGTAACTGGCTTAGGAAGTACCACTGCAGGTTCGGCAACTGCTGTCAGCACAGCAGCGGTTACAACAACTACGGCTGGTACGCTTAAGCTCAGTTCAACAAGCTCAGCTGGTATTGTTCTTGCGAACGGAGGTGCTGGTGCAGCAACTAGCGGTACAACCATCACAACGACAAGTGCTATCAGCATTGCATCAGGTGACATCCAAATTAACGGCGTGGATATCGGCGCAATTACTGGTGGTGCATCTGCAACATTGAATGGTGCAGCGATTGCTGACGCGATCAATTTAAAAACTAAAGATACGGGCGTTACAGCAGCAAACGCAGCTGGCGTTGTGACTTTAACCAGCTCACAAAACGCTGGCTACACCTTTACTATTAAAGGTACTGCTGCAGTTACTGCAGATACTGGTTTTAGTGCTGGCACTACCACTGTTGCCGGTAAAGGTGCCACAGCTGCAGGGCTCACCGCTGGAGCAACAGCGGCAACGACAACCGTTGGTGCTGGTGTCTCTTCGCTTGACTTAACGACTGCATCTGGTGCCACCGCAGCATTAGCAACAATTGACTCGGCGCTTTCCTCAATCAATAGTTCGCGTGCTTCTTTGGGTGCTTACCAAAACCGTTTTGCATCTGCGGTCAGCAGCTTGCAAACGACAGGCGAAAACTTGACAGCATCACGTAGCCGTATTCGCGATGCAGATTTTGCACAAGAAACAGCACAATTGACTCGCGGTCAAGTATTGCAACAAGCCGGCACAGCGATCTTGGCACAGGCAAATGCTTTGCCACAGGGTGTTCTGGCACTTCTGCGGTAATCAACAATGAAAGAGGACTAGTTCTTCATTGACAAAATGCAATCCCCTGTTCAATTTATTTGACCAGGGGAATTTTACTTAAGGAAACAATCATGAGTATCCCATCATTAGGAAATCAAATAGCATCTGGAATACCAATTTCAGACAATATCCCGACCTCGAATACGACTCAACAATTTGCTAAAGCTTCGGCACCATTGGAAAGCAATAATCCAGTTACGCAATCGGATCGAGTTTCCAAAGTAGCTACAATCGAGCAAGTGACCAAGGCCGTACAAGACATTAACAATGCGATTCAGGCAACTTCACAAGGTCTTGAATTTAGTGTCGACAAAAGCGCACACGAAGTTATCGTAAAGCTCATCGATCAGCAAACTAAACAAGTACTTCGTCAAATTCCGACTCAAGAAGCACTGGAAATTGCTAAGTCGCTCGATAAATTGCAAGGCTTACTCATTAAACAAACCGCGTAGTTTATAAATAATGCTTAGATTAAAAACAAACGGGCAAATCCCCTTCTAAAGTTTGATTTGCCTTTGCCGATAATCTAGTACAGTGTTATCAAGCAAAGGAGAGTCAAGTGGGCATTCAATCAACAGGTATCGGTTCGGGTCTGGACGTAACAACTCTCATCACTAAACTGATGCAAGTAGAGAGCCAACCACTAACGGCATTAGCAACTAAAGAAGCTAGCTTTCAAGCCAAATTATCTGCCTATGGAACCCTCAATAGCGCTGTTAGCGGATTTCAAAGTGCCCTTACATCACTAAGTAAACCAACTACGTTTCAGTCCCTTTCAGGAACATCTAGCGATGCGACTATTGCATCGGCATCAGCATCTAGTGCTGCAAGTGCTGGATCATATAGCATAACCGTTACCAAACTGGCACAAGCGCAAGGCATTTCAAGTATCGGAAAAGTAAGCTCTACTGATGCTATCGGAGATGGTGTAGCTACCACCTTGACGTTTCAATTTGGTACGATTGTTGGCACGATTGATACTGCCACGACTACGCCAGGTCCACCACCACTACCCAACCCTAATTTAGGTAAATATCAGGCTGGCGCTACGTTCACTCAAGATGCGAACCAAACGACAGGTACAGTGACAATTGATAGTAAAAATAATTCGTTACAAGGTATTAGAGACGCTGTTAATGCGGCCAATGTTGGAGTAAGTGCCTCTATCGTCGGGGATGGCAGTGCCACGCCATACCATTTGGTACTAAACTCGAGCAAAACTGGTTTGGCATCAAGCCTTAAGATTACCGGCACTGGTGGTGATGGGGCCGTGACGAACCTAGTTGGCAATGATCCAGCCGGGGTGCAGAATTTTACAGAAGTGACTGCCGCACAAAATGCTGAACTTAAAATAAATGGAATAAACATTACGAGTGCCGCAAATAGCGTTTCTGGCGCTATTCAAGGCGTCTCTATTAATTTGACCAAAGTTGGTACTACCTCTGTTTCTGTGTCCGCTAATACCAGTGCAATACAAACTGGAGTAACCAGCTTTGTAAAGGCGTATAACGACCTGAACACGACGATAAAGTCCTTATCTGGATACAATGCCAGTACAAAAAAGGGAGGATTGCTGCTGGGCGACTCGACTACGCAAGGCATTCAAAACCAGATACGCAATACATTATCTACCGCAGTCAATGGATTAGGAGGTGGATTTACTAATTTAACGCAGATTGGGGTGAGTTTTCAAAAAGATGGCTCACTTACCCTGGATGCAGAAAAATTGACAGCTGCTTTAAGTACTAATTACTCCGACGTCGGTGGATTATTTGCCTCAATAGGTAAAGCGTCTGACAGTTTGATCAGTATTGCAGGGTCAAGCAGCGCAACAAAACCAGGTAGTTACGCTTTAGTTGTTAACCAAGTGTCAACACAAGGTATATTGACCGGAAATTCCCCCCCTGCCGAACCAATTACGATTGCACTTAACACCACATTGAGTGTGACCCTAGATGGCATCAATGCCAGCGTCAGTCTGGCTGCTGGCACGAGTTACACAAGAGCGCAATTAGCAACGTTATTACAGACATCGATCAACGGAAACACCGCGTTTTCGTCCGCTGGATCATCGATTGTTGCGAGCATAGATGGCAATAATAATTTGGTTCTCAAATCAAATAAATATGGCTCAACATCGAGTATCAGTATAGCCAACGGCTCTAGTGGAACAACCGCCAGCTCATTAATCGGAAGTGCACCAATTTTGAGCAATGGAGTCAATGTTGCGGGGACACTAAATGGAATATCCGCAATCGGTTCTGGACAAACACTAACGGGTGCAAAGGGAACCGATGCTGAAGGGCTTCAACTATTAGTTGCGGGAGGGACCCAAACTGCTAGAGGAACAATCAATTTTTCGCGCGGTTATGCGTTTCAACTCGATAAGCTACTAAGTGGCTTTGTTGGCAGCAGCGGTACTATTTCAAGTTCAACCACAGGCGTTAACAACAGCATTAAAGAAATTGGGAAGCAAAGGGTGACGTTAAACAATCGATTATTTGATATCGAGGCAAGATACCGTGCCCAATTCACCGCGTTAGATAAAGTAATTAGTAGTCTAAATAATACAAGTACATTTTTGACACAGCAACTTGCAGCACTTAGTGGCACAACTAAATTTTAGTCTGCTTTTAGAAAAAAATAGAGGAATATCGATATGTTTGGCTCATCTCAAGCTCATGGCGCAAACGCTTATGCAAAGGTTGGTATTGAAACTGGCGTGATTGCAGCCAGTCCACACAAACTCATCGTAATGCTGTTTGAAGGTGCGATCGTGGCATTATCAAACGCCATTACGCAAATGAACAATGGTGATATTGCTGCCAAGGGTCACTCAATCTCGAAGGCTATTGCGATTATCGATAGTGGGCTACGCGCTAGCTTGGATAAAAAAGCTGGTGGCGAGATTGCGGTTAGTTTAGATTCATTGTATGAATATATGAACAATCGCTTACTTCTCGCAAATCTCAATAACCAAGTTGAATTATTAGGCGAAGTACAAATTTTGCTACGTGACTTAAAGTCGTCTTGGGAAGCCATTTCTCCGTCAAATACGTCGTTAGTAGAAAAAACACGCTCACCAGTTGATGCACTCTCACCCCGCGCTGTCAATTATCTTGAGGCATGATTCAACATGAATAGTCTAGAACTCATTTCTTTGTATGAAAATGTGGCAACGATCACCACCAATATGCTAGATGCTGCACGCACCAGCGATTGGGATTTATTAACGCAGTTGGAATTAGATTGTTCGAGAA
>JACMQE010000146.1 GCA_014377145.1 Glaciimonas sp.
ATATCGATAAAGCCAACCCGTGGGCTCATCCAAATAACCAACTCTTCTGACATGCGTGAGATATGCGTCATGACCAACGCAGCAGCTGCGCAAAACTCAATGGCGAAGTCGCGATCGGAGACCGCATCCAGCGAGTTGCGGCAAACGTCACCAAAACCTAACGTAGCAGCAACGCGTTGACGATCAATCGGGAACGTGGTGCCAGCCAGTGCGGCAGCGCCCAGCGGGAGACGATTGACGCGTTTGCGGCAATCCAGCATGCGCTCGGTGTCACGTCCAAACATTTCGACATAGGCCAGAACATGATGTCCGAAGGTGATCGGTTGCGCTACCTGCATATGGGTGAAGCCGGGCAAAATGGTGTCGGCGTGCTGTTCTGCCAATGTCAGTAATGCCAGACGTAATTCACGCAGCAAGCCGCAAATATCGTCAATTGCACCGCGCAGATAAAGGCGAATGTCGGTGGCGACCTGATCGTTCCTGGAGCGCCCCGTGTGCAAGCGCTTGCCGGCGTCACCGACCAGCTCGGTCAGACGCTTTTCGATATTTAGATGAACGTCTTCTAGATCAAGCAGCCATTCAAATGTGCCAGTAGCGATTTCCTTTTGAATCTGGACCATCCCCTTTTGAATTGCGACATGATCCTCTGTACTAATAATATGTTGATGCGCCAGCATGTCAGCATGGGCTAGCGACCCCTGAATGTCGACATCCGCCAGACGTTTATCGAAAAAAACCGATGCTGTGTAACGTTTGACCAGGTCAGAGACCGGCTCGGAAAAGCGGGCTGACCAAGCTTGGACCTTTTTAGAGAATTGTTCTTTCATGGTATATGGTAAGTTCGGTGATATTGTAACAAAACGAGCAATGGGCTAAAAAATAAAGGTCATCATCAGGCGCAAGCACAAGACTTTGTTTGTACTTAATTTCAGTCTGATTAGCGCTTAACTAATGATTAATTGAAGCCCAACCAACTTAAGATTATAAAACAAGCCCGTGTTTTGCCCTTAATTGGCTTACATTGATGTTGCACTTTGTGATGGGTTTGATGATAATTCGCCTTTTTGTTGTTAATTTAGTTTTTATTTGTGACAAAAATGCGACTAATTCGTGTATGTAGGGAAGGGTGCAATGCCATTTGCAGTCCCCCAGTTAAATGCTTGGTTTTGTTATGGAAAGATTATAAGTCTTCATCGCTTAACTGATGTTTTCTTTCAGCTAATGCATCCCGAAGTGCGATCAGATCCACACCCGAGTTTCGAACCTTCGGAAACATTTCTTCTTCCTCTTCTTTAACGGGCTGCGTAATTTCTTCAAATAACTTCGTCACCGTCTCGTTAAAGTCCGCATTTTCCGGTTCCATTGCTTTAATTTGCGCAATCAGCTTCTTGGCACCAGCATGTTCAGCCAGCGCTTCTTTGATCATCGCTGGTCCGTCTTCTGCTTCACGTTTTACTGCCGGATAGAAATTTCTTCTTCTAGCATGGTATGAATGGTCAATTCAGTACATATCTCATTAGCTAGTTTTTTCTTACCCATGCGGATACAACTTCGCATTGCCTCAAACTCTTGGAATTTTTCTTTAACGCTGCTGTGATCGCGCATCAACAGCATAGCTGCATCGAGGTGGCGGCCGGTCCTGCAGGTTGAAGTCGAGTGTATGCTGATGACTGGTACGGGACGGCCGAAAAGAGTGTCCCGTACCAGGCGGGAATCATAACAACAAGTTGTTACGCGCCTACGATATTAGTTACATAAAGAACAAACAAAAATGATCTGAAAAATATTCACATCAAGATTTTTTATCATGCAGATGTAACAAATGAATGCGATAGCGCCCCCCAGTTTGGGAGTTCTTTCAATCCACTTCGACGTAATAAATCGGTAGTCCTTGTTGGCCTTTCCGATGCCACCGCGGGGACAACATTATTGGGCCGTCAAAAGAGCTAGAACTTCGGCTTCGTAGAAAGCGGTGACTCTTCCCAGCATCTGATCTAACGAACCTGACTCTTCGTCGATCGATACCATCTGGGTGACCATGTTAGGAAACACTGCGGAGTTTTGCATCGCGAATGTCAAACTCGTGTCGTTACTGACTTCACCTTGAATTTTTTTGGTAGCCTCCATATAAACTGTGTTACCGGAGGCACCGCCGACAGAGTCCAGCGACTCTACCAACGGCACACCTGCTGAAAACATCGTCGCCAGCCTGCGGGTCCAGCGCGCGATGGTAGCCTTGCGGATGACCACGCCAAAGATCGGCGCTTTCAATAATACGGTGTCCATAAAGCGCTGGATGTTCAGGGAGCGACGCCAGGATTGAAAGAATAAATACAGGCCACCAAAAATAAAGTACCAGTTCGTAACACATAAGTCAGAGATTGCCATCACGGCTAGCTTTGGTCCCGGCAGATCGGCACCAAAGCTAGCCAAGACCGTTTTAAACGCTGGTACCACCCAAAATCATGATGATGGCCATGACAATAAACGCGACGGCTAAAATAGCGCAGATTTAATCTTGCCTTTGATATTGAGTGTTTTTTCTTTATAGGTTGCCAGGCGTGCAAGTAAGTCTTGAAGGATACCGGCCTGTTCACCAGCGCCGACCAGATTGCAAAATAGCGGATCGAAATACAGCGGAAATTTGCGGAAAGCCTGGTTCAGACTTGTCCCGGTTTCGACGTCGGCGCCGATGTCGTTAATCAATTTTGACACCGAAGGATTGGAATGCCCCTTGCCTACGCAAAGCAATGTTGACCAGCATTTCGCCGCTAGCGAGCACTTCTCCACATACCACGCGTCCTTTTTTGTCCTTGCCTTCCCAAGCACAAATAAATTCTTTGACTTGGCGTGCGTTTGCTGTGTTGCGTACACTTTCTAGTTTGGCCTGTGCTACGATTTCCAGCCCGGTACCGTAGGTTAGAATAATTTTTCTAATGCCTCTGTACATTGGCATAATTTGATAGATCCTGACGCGACTTTGTAGCCACTTGCCATTACAGCTTTCGCAACCAACGGGTTTGTAAGTGTTCCAGCTGCCATCTAGATCCTCTTCTATGAAGCCGGCCTCAAGCAGCGCTGCATCCGGTGTTGAAGCAGATTGCTTGCAACTACATAGACGCCGCGCCAAGTGTTGCGCAGTAATCAGAATCACGGATGACACGATGTTAAATGGTGCTATGGCGCATCAGGGTCGACGGTGCATCGTTGGTGTGCAACGTCGAAAATACCGTACGTCCGGTTTGGGCAGCCTTGATCGAAATATCTGCATTCTCTAGATCGCAAATTTTTCCGACCATAATGATGTCAGGATCTTGACGCAGAAATGCCTTCAGGGCGACTGGAAATGTCAGGCCGATACGGTCATTGATACTAACCTGATTGATGCTAGGTAAGTTGATTTCGACCGGGTTTTCTGCGGTCGAAATATTGATGCTGGGCTGATTCAGAATGTTTAGACAGGTATACAACGATACGGTTTTGCCGGAACCGGTTGGCTCTGTAACCAGTACCATCCTGTATGGGCGTTGGATGGCCTCCATCAGAATGTCTTTTTGCTCCGGGTCAAGGCCCAGTGCATCGATCCCCATCTGAGTCTGACTGGCATCCAAAATCCGCATGACGATTTTTGCACCGAATAAAGTCGGTAAAGTACTGACACGAAAATCGATCGCGCGGGTCTTGAAGACTACCAGTCGCATACGACCGTCCTGCTGTACGCGTTTTTCAGAGATATCTAGTTTTGACAGGACCTTGATACGAGAGGTAAGTTTTTCCTTGATCGATATTGGCGGTTTTGCCATGTCGCGTAATACGCCATCAACGCGGAAGCGAATGCGGTAAAACTTCTCGAACGGCTCAAAGTGCAGGTCTAATGCGCCTTGATTGATGGCGTTGTTCAATATTCTTTGTAAAAATCGTACTACCAGCGCATCATCAATCTCATTTGTCCCCGCAACTATTGCCGCGGGCGTATCTTCGTTGAG
The DNA here is from genome assembly GCA_014377145.1 of Glaciimonas sp. The sequence continues at coordinate 3,987 of JACMQE010000146.1, forward strand.
GAAGTTGATATCCTGCTTGTCACCGATCATGTCGCTGAAATTTTGTTCAGCACTTTTAGTGTTTTTCTGAATCTCTTTCAGTAACGCTGGATCTTCGACGAGGACCGGTTCCACCATCAGTTCGGTGTGAAACTTAATTTGGTCTAGTGCTTGCGTGTTGGTCGGGTCTGAGATAGCGACATAAATCTTATTGCCACGTTTCGCCAGTGCGAGGACTGACTGACTTTCCATTAAATTGGAGTCGATCGTCTTTGGAGGGAAGAAATTTACATTGAAAGCGGTGAGATCGAGCATTGGGTAGCCGAATGTTTCTGTACAAAACAGGGCGAGGCTAGCAGCATCGATTTACTTGCTATTCAGCCGGACCTCAATAAAATGCGTTTGCTCGCTGCCTGCGATTTTATGTAAATTTCAACTTGGTTTACAGTCAGAAGTCTAGCCTGCACTAACACATGCGCTAATCCTGAAAGTGAACCATTCAAGTTATTGTTAGAAGGAATTTTCACCATAAGTATATGTACAGCCTCAGCCGGCTATTCCAATGGGGACTAGGCGATTACTTAGTAGGCATTAGACACGCTGTTATCAGATCTTCTACGTTGCTAAATAATGTTTATGCCTTTCATTACGTTATGCCGTGCCGCAATAAAAAAGTGATAAAGGGAACACTTGCTATGTACTATGCGGACCGTTATTTATGCGTCATGCGGTGGCTTGCCGGACGAAATAACTTAACGATCTTGATCGCCTGATTTTGAACCTGCGTAATTTCGATCACACAGTCTGCAATTTTTAAGCTCACGTTGTTTTCGGGGATATCTTGCAACCATTCCAGTAGCAAGCCGTTGAGAGTTTTTGGCCCGTTGATGGGGAAATGTAAACCTAGACGTTTGTTGATATCGCGTAACGAAGTGACACCTTCGAGATGGCATTCGGCTTTGACATCCCAGTTAAAACTGTCAGCACGCGCTGCACCGGGCTTGGATATAGTAAATTCCCCGATCATTTCTTCAATAATATCTTCGAGGGTGACCAACCCATGGACTTCACCATATTCATCGACGACGATGCCGAGGCGTTCGTGGTTTTCCTGAAAATATTGCAGTTGGGTAAATACATCGGTGCCTTCTGGCACGAAATAGGGTGCAGTCAGCAAGGCCCGAAAATGATCAATAGTCAGTTCATTTTCCTGGTTTAGAAGTGCCATTGCTTTACGCACGTGCAGAATGCCGACGATCTGGTTAATTTCACCTTCGTAGACGGGTAGTTTATTATGGTAACACGTTGTTAGTTGGCGTTGGATTTCTTCAACAGAGACTGACAAGTTAAGGGCTTCAACCTGAGCTCGGGGTGTCATCACATCTTCGACTGAAATTTTTTCAAGATCAAATAAATTCATCAGGAGGCTTTTGTGGTTTTGTGGCATGAAATTGCCGCTCTCGAGCACAATCGAGCGTAACTCTTCTGGCGATACGCGCAGGTCCTGTGCACTTTTCCCCGTCTTGATACATAGCACTTTCAGGATGCCGGAGACAAATAAATTGACGAACCAAATAACCGGCTTAATCAGACCCATTAATGGTTTGAGGATGACACTAACAATGAGGGCGATGCGTTCGGGAAAGGTAGCGCCGATTACTTTTGGGGTGATTTCGCCAAATACGATAAGGATAAAGGCCACCCCCGCGGTGGCGATAGTGATGACCTTTTGATGATTGCCAAAGGTATTAATCGCCATCGCCGTCACCAACGCCGTGGCCAGCGCATTAACTAAAGTATTGATAATAAGAATGAGTGAGAGCAGCTTATTGGTGCGATCCAGCAGCCACATCGTGGTGGTGGCGGCTTTGGTGCCGCGTTTAGATAAGTGTCGTAGGCGATGTTTATTGGCCGCCATTAATGCCGTTTCGGACATGGCGAAAAAAGCCGACAACAAGATTAGTAAAGCAAGTGCAAGAAATTGCACCCATAAGGGAACGGTATCCAACGGGTCAATGTAAAAGGAAAGTGAGAATAATGGTGGTCGTGGTCATTTTTACTTGGGGTGAGGGACGCTAAAACTGCTACGCTTCTTTGAGTCTCGGGATAGTATCATAAATAGATTTTGCTGCCTCTTAAGTCGCCCCTAAATTCCTCATTTTCTAATTGTTGGTGAGTGAAAAGTAGTGAGTACTTAATGCATACGTAATGAGTATTTATTAGAGATTCAGTGAATAGTGTATGTTCGGTTAGTGATTGCGGTCTACTGCGAACAACGCTAATTGTAGCAAAGCGCATTTATATTCGCTATCTGGCAAAGATGAGAGAGCCACAGTAGCGCAATCTGCCGACTTTTGCGCTTCTTTCCGTGTGTAATCCAAGGCGCCTGAGTAGGTGATGGCAGCCAAAATAACATCGAAATGTTGTTCATCCCCATTTTCGATGCAATTGCGTACCAGCGCACATTGTTCCACAGTGCCATGTTGCATCAGGTAGATTAGTGGCAGCGTGGGTTTACCTTCGCGTAGATCATCACCCACATTTTTCCCGATATCCGCCGAGTTGCCGGAATAGTCCAGCACATCGTCAATAAGCTGGAAAGCGGTTCCCAGCGAGCGGCCATAGTCCCCTGCGGCATCAATGGCGCTGTCATCAGCGCCAGCAATCAATGCACCGATTTGTGCCGCTGCCTCAAAGAGTTTGGCAGTTTTAGAGCGAATGACTTCCAGGTAGCGCTTTTCGCTAACATCCGGATTGTGCATGTTGAGAAGTTGCAATACTTCGCCTTCTGCGATGACATTGGTTGCATTGGCGACAATCTGCATGACACGTGGATTGTGGACATCCACCATCATCTGAAAAGCACGCGAATACAAGAAATCACCGACTAGCACCGAGGCAGCATTCCCAAATATAGCGTTCGCGGTTTTACGACCGCGTCGCAAAGAGGATTCATCAACAACGTCATCATGCAACAAAGTCGCCGTGTGGATGAATTCGACGACAGCGGCGAGTTCGTGATGTCGGTTGCCTCTGTAACCGTAGGCTTGCGCGATCAACAATACTAGCACCGGGCGTAGGCGTTTTCCACCGGCACTAATGATGTATTCGGCGATCTGGTTAATTAGATGGACGTCTGAATGCAATTTCTCACGGATCACTGCGTTGACCGCATTCATATCGTTCAGGATCGGCTGCAGGATGGATTGCTGAGTTAGCATATTGATGATAGCAACGGACAAAATAAAGACCTGTTCAAAATCGTAGATAGACATTATTACACGACGCCAGCTTCGGGTGCCAGCCGCATCATGTGGCTTTAAGTTGGATCACATGAAATTTCCGGCCTTGTCCTTTATTGCATTAGAGATATTGCTATACGAAAATAAATATAAAAGGAATAATATGCAATTTTCTTAATGTGGAATCGCACATGCTGAAAAAATTTATTTTTTGATAACTTTTTCTTATTAATTTCAAAGGAAATCAAAATGCACTCTCTACATAATATCGATCGTACAAGCACTAATAAAACTTCTCGGCACTTTTTCTTGGCAATGGTAATTCTGAGTTCTGTATTTATTGCGTCCACTGCGGCAGCTGAGCAAGTTACTTTTACTTGCTATGGTCGTAGTCTCCCTACAATAACCATTGGCCCGGTTGACATACCTACGGGGGCTATTTCTGCCGAACTTCTTGCAATAGCAAAGGCGCAAAGTAATGCGAAGACTTGGGCTTTATTAGGTTCAAATCCAAATTTTATTTGTTCAACTTGATTGTTAGATCTTGTTTCTCGTTGCATTCAACTTGACGAATGCCATCGCCATCGCGCTATTAGCAGCTGCTGCCGGCAGTGCAGATCGTTGTTGTTGATGGGTGTGATAAGCGCCTGGCATCATTACGGTCGCCGCGTTGCAGCGATTGGCGCGCTACCTTCTAAGCACATGGTCAACGCAATACGTTTGCGCTTCTCATTGATTTCCAACACTTTTACCTTCACTATTACCTTCACTACCTGCCCGCCTTTATGACAGACACTGTGTGGATCTTTGACAAAGGTATTGGAGAGAGCAGAAATGTGTACCATTCCATCTTGATGCACGCCGATGTCAACAAACGTGCCAAATGCGGCGACGTTGATGATGACGCTTTCCAGGATCATGTCGGGACGCAGATCACGCATTTCTTCAACACCTTCTTTAAACGTTGCGGTGGTGAACTCAGGGCGGGGATCGCGGCCCGGTTTTTCTAGTTCTTTCAGAATGTCGGTAATCGTCAACACACGGAATCTTGCATCGGCGTATTTAGCCGGATTCAGCGATTTCAACAGTTTTTCATCGCCGATGACGCCTTTTACATCCTTTTTGATGTCGGCCAGAATCTTTTCGACCAACGGGTGCGATTCTGGATAGACAGCTGAGGCATCAAGCGGATTAGTGCCGTTCATCAAGCGCAAAAATCCAGCAGCTTGTTCAAAAGTTTTATCGCCCAGACGTGGGACTTCACGTAAACCAGCAGGCGAAGTGAACACCCCTTTCATATTTCGGTATGCGACGATACTTTGTGCGACGCTGGAATTTAGGCCGGAGACCCCTGCTAAATTAGTGTCGATGCAGTATTCAAGTCCACACCGATGGCAGTTACGCAATCTTCCACCACTGTATCGAGCGAGCGCGCTAATTGGGTTTGGCTCACATCATGTTGATATTGCCCCAGGTCGATAGATTTTGGATCGATTTTGACCAGTTCCGCCAAAGGGTCTTGCATTCGGCGTGCAAATGGATACCGCACCGCGTATTGACACATTCATATCAGGCAATTCGCGTGATGCGAATTCAGAAGCTGAGTAGACGGATGCACCCGCTTTCGCCACGACGATTGTAGCGTCTTCGACGAAGCGTTCCATCAGGATTTGACGGGCACCATCCATTGCTGCTTTGGCATCGGTAATACCGGGATTGCCGCCATTGTCGGTGCTGAAAGCTGGCTTGAAATATTTCACAGTTTCTTCTTCAGGCACCAATTCTGGGTTGGCTAATAACAGTACACAACCAATGCGGTCAGGCCTGCTTCGGCAGCGATCTGAGCTTTGGTACGGCGTTTTAATTTGTACAGAAAATACAAATCTTCGAGCCGGGTTTTGTCTTCTGCTAGCGAGATTGCGCTTAGCAGCGCCGGTGTCATTTTGCCTTGTTCTTAAGATCATGCTACGGCGTGCCTCCAGTTCGCACAGATAGCGTAGGCGTTCTTCTAGCAAACATAACTGAATATTGTCGAGGCCGCCGGCGGCTTCTTTACGACAACGGGCAATAAAAGGGTACAGTCGCGCCTTCATCGAAGCACGACGACAGCAGTGGCGACTTGGGCTGGTTTTGCAGCAAGTTCAAGGGCGAGACGTTGTTCGATCGAAGGCAGGCAGCATGGGGTCTAGAGAATCAGATTCAGGCGTTAGTCAAGAAGGCGATCATACGCAATTGAGATAATTGCGCCAGTCTTGACAAGCTAAAAAATATGCGTTGGATAGCGCAAACGCTAGGGATTGAGGATAATAAAGAGTTTTTAACCTTGAAAAACATCTTTTTTCCGGGCATGGCTATTATATTGTCTTGTGAAAATAGAGTGATGCTTAGGGTGCGATGTATTGGCCTGTGCGCAAGATTTTCCGTCGGATACAAGCATTCTACTGAGTCTCGCTTTTTAATCGGCCACCGGTGACGCGGGCAATACCTGCCAAATCTTGCCAACTTTGGATCGAATCAAATGGCTGGGCGTGCAACAGTTTTTGCACTGCCTCGGACTGATCGTAGCCCTGCTCCATCAACAGCCAGCCACCTGGGTTCATATGTTCAGATGCACCGCTGATAATGGTACGCAACGCGCTCAACCCATCAGCGTGATCGGTGAGCGCGTTCAGCGGCTCAAAGCGTAAGTCACCTTGTGACAGATGGGCATCATTTTTCACAATATAGGGAGGATTGGCCACAATCAGATCGAAACGTTGTGCACCAAGCGCGGCATACCAGTCGCTGTACAGCAGCGTAAATGCGCTGAAGTTGGCGGCTAGATGGTGTTTCGCATTGCACTCTGCAATGGCGAGTGCGTTAGTGCTGACATCGACCGCAGTGACCACTGCATTCGGGCGCGTATAAGCGATGGCGATGGCGATGGCACCGGAACCGGTACCTAAATCCAATACGGATGGATGTGTTTGGTCGTTCGGTAGCCTTTCTAGTGCTAGTTCAACCAACAATTCGGTATCGGGACGTGGGATCAACACATCGGACGTAATGTCCAGCATCAGACCAAAAAATTCACGCTGACCAAGAATGTAGGCGATTGGTTGTCCCTGCAAACGACGCTGGAATACATTAGATAAATGTTGCGCTTGTTCCGCATCGATTATGTGTTGATCCTGTGTGATCAGTTGGGTGGGCGTGAGTCCTAAAGCATGCATGACCAGTAGCCGATTTTCAAGCGATTCCAGCGGCGCATTTTTCAGCACCGTCGCTATGTTTAACCCAGCTTCAACCATGTACACCGGTAGAGATTGATCCGTTTGTATCATTCAAAATCGCCGTGGTTGGTGCGGTGAAACAAGACTTTACCCAAAATCACGGTCAGCATGGCAAACCACATTAACGACCACTGCGGGATTGATAGGCCTATTATCGGATCGTAAACTGCTGAGCATAACGCCCAGGCATCTACTTTAAAAACAGATGGTAACAAGGTAGCTGTCGGTAACGCGTTTAAGAGTGCTTCCAACGCATCGCGCCCACAGCTGGTTGCTGGGTGAGCAATGATCCACAGCTGCCAGCCGGCTGTTGCGGCGCCGTCCAGACCGGCAAGCATGCCGAGGGCTGCACTGGCTTTACGAATACTATCGGGCATGCTTGCCGAGACTAAACAGATTAGCGCGATGATCGCAAAAGCATACCGCTGGAGCACGCAAAGCGGGCACGGCGGTATTTTTTTAACATACTGTAAATAAAGGGTCACAACGATTAAAGCGAGGGCAATAAAAGCGACGGCGAGCCAAATATGTTTGGATGATTTCATTGTTTGTCGAAAAATAGTTAGCGATCTATAATAAAAGATAGGACGCTGAATGCGCATCGGAATTGCACATCATTGTGGTCGATGTGATCTAACCTACACCATAGATACCGGTTACAGCATTTGGTTACGTTCTGAATGTTGTTTTTGTAATCATACATAGCTTACCTCTTTTCGCTCAACGCTGCCAATAATTCAGCCTGATGTTCGGCCGCCAGTGCATTACTCAACTCTTCCAGATCGCCATCCATAATATGTTCGAGTTTGTACAGAGTTAGATTGATCCGGTGATCGGTCATTCGGCCTTGCGGAAAATTGTAGGTGCGTATCCTTTCGCTGCGGTCGCCAGAGCCGATCAATGATTTACGGGTGGCCGCTTCTTTCGATTGCTGTTCGCGCAGCTGACCATCTTTGATCCTTGCCGCCAGCACTTTTAGTGCAGAGGCTTTGTTTTTATGCTGACTACGATCATCCTGACATTCGACCACTATCCCAGTGGGGATATGGGTAATCCGCACCGCAGAGTCAGTCTTATTAATGTGCTGTCCACCCGCGCCTGAAGCACGATATGTATCGATCCGAATATCTGCGGGAGTGATTTTAACATCAGCTACTTCACTTGCTTCAGGCATGATCGCCACTGTACAGGCCGAGGTATGAATCCGCCCCTGCGTTTCCGTCGTTGGAACGCGTTGCACGCGGTGGCCGCCGGACTCAAACTTGAGTTTGGAGTAAGCACCAACGCCGATCAAGCGCACAATAACCTCTTTATAGCCACCGACTTCTGAGGTCGATTCAGATACCATCTCAATCTGCCAGCGATTGCGTTCAGCGAAGCGGGTGTACATCCGCAATAAATCGCTAGCAAATAAAGCGGATTCGTCGCCGCCTGTGCCTGCGCGGATTTCGAGGAAAATATTACGTTCGTCGTCAGGATCTTTTGGTAGCAGCATTTTTTGAAGATCGGCCTCCAATTGCGCCATGCGGTTTTTGGTAATATTGATTTCTTCTTGTGCAAATTCTTTCAGGTCCGGGTCAGATAGCATATCCATGGCGGTCTGGATGTCCGTATCGGCTTGGGTATAAGCCAGATACAACGCTACTAAAGGGCCCAACTCGGCATGTTCACGCGACAGCTTGCGGTAGCTGTCCATGTTGGAGGTTGCTTCTTCTTGATTTAGCAAATCGTTAACCTCGACCAGTCGATTCGACAATTGGTCAAGTTTGGCAAGCATTGATGGATTCATGGGATATGTGGGGTGCTTGGGGTATGTGCTACGAGGATATCGCTGCGAATGGAAGGCGTCACAAATGATGGAGTTTGCCTTGGTAAGTTGGGGTAGTCGCGAGAATGCGCGCTAACGCTTGCTGCGGAACAGTTGCGGTAGCAGTACCGCGAGGCGGGCGAGTTCGTCGCCTTGAGCGTTATGCAATGCCTGTTGCGGTCCGTGCAGAAATTTTGCGGCGAGACCTTTGGATAAGGCCTCAAGAACGGCTTCGATATCCTCACCTTTGGCAAGCATTTTACGTGCCCGTTCCAGCTCTAGCATACGCATTATTTCGCTACTTTCGTGCAGTTCTTGAATCACTGGCACAACCGCGCGGGTGTCGATCCAGTGCATGAAAGATTGCACCCGCGTTTCGATAATGGCTTCGGCTTGCGATACTGCAGCCAGACGATTTTCCATCCCCACCTGGACTACTGAGCCGAGATCGTCAATGGTGTACAAAAAAACGTCATCCAGACGACCAACTTCGTGCTCGATATCGCGTGGCAAGGCTAGATCAAGCATGAACATCGGTTTATGGCGACGTGCCTTGACCGCCCGTTCGACCATGCCAAGGCCGATAATCGGTAGTGACGATGCGGTACACGAAACAATGATATCGTAATTACCAAATTGATTAGGTAAATCGCCTAAACGCAGTGCTTGCCCGCTAAATCGATGCGCCAATAACGCTGCACGTTCAAGGGTGCGATTCGCGACGGTCAGGGACTTGGGCATTTGTGCTGCAAAGTGGGTGGCACATAACTCGATCATTTCGCCAGCGCCAATGAACAGCACATTTTGGCCGGCAACTGTATCGAAAATGCGTTCCGACATCCGTACCGCAGCGGCTGCCATTGAGACGCTATGTGTACCGATTTTAGTCGTGGTCCGGACTTCTTTAGCGACCGCAAAAGTGCGCTGAAATAACTGGTGTAAATAAGTGCCAAGTCCGCCAGCGGCCTCTGCATGCCGCACTGCATCTTTCATTTGACCGAGAATCTGCGCTTCACCCAGCACCATTGAATCTAAGCCGGACGCGACCCGAAAAGCATGGCGTACCGCATTGTCGTGCGGCAGCGTGTACAAATGTGGGCGCAGATCAGCGTAAGAAAGGTCGTGGTAATGTGCCAGAAAGTGGGCGCTGGAATCAATGGCTTCGCCAATACCGCGCGTGCCGTCTGATGGGTCGCTGGCAGCATATAGCTCGGTACGATTGCAGGTTGATAAAATGGCTGCTTCGTCCTGCATTCCAGTAGCACTGTTGTTGCCAAACCATGCGCGTGCCGCCTTCACCGCCTGACCAATCTGGTCAGGCGGAAAGGCTACCTGCTCTCGCAATGAAACAGGTGCGGTGGTGTGATTGAGTCCGACGGCTAGCAAGTGCATATTGAGGAAAGCGCAAGAAAAAATTAGCGAATTTATTAACGCGCCATTATACGCTTGAGTTGTGTAGGGGAAAAATCAGTTGGATATTTGAATGATCTACACCCTGCTAGGGGAGACCGAAGAGTTGACACAGAGAGAAACCTCTTTTAATTTTAAAAAAGCAATTATTACTGTTTCTTGCATCATTTCTGCCTGACGGTCGGTTTGTGCATCCACGATACCCACGTAGGGAAGTTGGTATACCGCGCCAGCGGTATTTTCAATGTAGCTCTATATATAGCACCCGTTGTCCAACTATCGCCGTAATTGTCTATTTTAAAATTTCTCACTACATGTGTCCCTGCATCTCCGCAAAAGCACCTGAGGGAATCTGCAGAAGCGTACTAGGCTAGAGAGAATAAAGAAATTGCCAAGATAAATGGAAGGTTTTTTCATAACTTTCTTTTATAAATAAAGTGATATGAGGGGTGCCTGGTATTTAATTAATTATTTTTAATTTTATAAGCATGTCATTGACACTTTTGAAGCGTGATCACACTGATTTGTAAGATATTTTATTGAGGCCGATGATGGCATCAATCAGGCTTTGACCGGGGAAATCTGTAACGATGATTCCTGCATAACTAATATTATTATTTAAACAATCTTATGTCACGATATTCATCTTTTCAAAAGCAATCGTGCAAATTTCAATAAAACAATTTATTCGAGGAAAATCTGGATAAGTATTTCTCCATCCGGGGTAGTGAGACCTGTGCTTAATCGCAGTGCTGAGGTGCCAGGACTTGAGTGTCCGCTACCAATAAATAAGGAAATTATCCTTTAGACGCTGTGAAGTAATTAATGTAAGGATTTGAATGGTTATGTACATTGTCATTGGCAGTAAACATATGCCTTTTTATTTTTTCCCATTTAGGATATAAATCCCAGTTTGTGGTCACGTTATAATCGTCTTGGGCCTTGAGTAGTGAATAATGAATGCCAAAATTTGAATGTTTTATCGTCGTAAAGTTTTGAAGAAAAACGATTTTCCCTTTTGTTTTCGCCAAGCTCGGATTTTTGTGGGTAGGTTTTCATGTTATATTGGGTATGATTCAGTATAACTTTTGACAGTAGCTTTAAAGCCTTGGGTATTATTTGACGGAGTGTGTTTTTCTTGAACGCGCATCTCAATAGTTTCACTTGGATTGTCGTCCAAAAAAACAGATGCCGAAGAAAGAACATCAGAAAAGCTTAAATTCTGATAAACCAGGTCTTGGTAAATAAAAAGACCGTTTCCCATATCCCTTAACCGTATATCCATAAAGCGAATCCCTGCACTCAATTGTTGCTCTATAGTTAGGGTCTGCGTATTAGCAATATCTCCTGAAAATCCATCATATATAGCGCCTGAATTGTGTGTTCTTGGGATATTTAACTTATTTAAGCGAATGTTTTGATCTAGTTTTTCCATCGATTCCGCGTGGTTTCTGCGCGCATCATTTTGTGAATGGCTATAGGCACCATCATCGTGCGCCGATATTTTCATAGAAATAAAAAATATAATATAAAACTTGATTTGCACAAGGAGGACGAAAAGCCATGTGGGACCTTTCTTACAAATAAAATACTGACGACAGTAAATGTATGTTTGTCTGACCTAATGCCCATGAAGAAGGATCCGAGTCAGTACGATTCCAAGCCTGATGAAATTCTTATTCAGATATTGCCGTGGAGATTTGAAACCACCCAGATAGCGATAGGCAAGGTGCTATTCGGTGTATCGGATGCGCAAAAGATGATTTTTTGTAAGAGGAAATAGTTGCTTTGCACAGCAACTATGCGATGGGGAAGAAATTTTTTCTGGTAGCTAAACGCACCGGTTAATGGGATAATACTTACCCATACAGTTAGTTCGATTGCTTTTGGGCTGACAATATCTTATTGAGCCATGCTACCAAGATGATGAGAGGTGTCCCGATTGACGGGACCGGGTATAGCGGGAGGGTAGATTTTTTGAATAACCGCTCAGTTACTGCGTTTGGTCGTCAGGTATTCGGCGATTACACTTATGTGCGTGATAAGAGTCATTTTGAATGCCACTTTGTTAATTAAGAGAGCGGGTCAGACGAATGAATGTTGCCCACCAGTAGCATCGAAAAATTGCATTACTAAAATTTTCTGAAGTACTGCAACGATTTTGGTGGTTGGATTGGCGTTTTTATAGGTGTTGTGATGACGGATCTGCATTAAATATCCCCGTATTTCTTTCACCACAACGCCACCTTTTGCGCCTAATTTGAAAGTTTTTCTAGTCGATATCCATAGCTGTATACCGGCGCAAGTCGAAAGCCATTTTCTGAACTTAATTTCAATTTTCTACGTACCCGTGAGACGTATGTATCCATCGTCCGCGATGCCATATCAATGTCGCGTGACCACACAGCTTCGAGTATGTAAGCGCGCGAAAGTGGGCGACCCACATTCGGAACAACAATAATGCCAGATCGAATTCTTTTTGTGTAATGTCAATCTGTATATGCGCCAGCGCAAGATGGGCAGCACGGGCCTCAAAGACGTAATTCCCGAACGTGATTTGCTCGCTGGCATTTTGAATAGGGTATGCACGTCGCAATATTGCTTGTGCCCTTGTTTACCAATTCACCGTATCGTATCGGCTTAATCATATAATCAGCCGCACCAGCGGCGAGGCCAGCGAAGATGTCATCCTCTCCAGAGCGACTAGCCATAAATAATACGGGTGGTGCTGGTGGCAATTTGTCTCTTACCCATTTTGGGACTTCCGTTTTGCTGCGATCTCGAACCTGCCAATTAATAATGAGTATGTCGTAATTCTCCCGGCGTAGCTGACTCAGAATTTCCTTGCCACTTTGAAATGCATGGCAGACATGGCTGCTAGCAGAGAGCACTTGGCAAACTAGTTTAGTCTGACTTGGGTCATCATCAAGGATAGCAATTCTCATAATGTCAGCTTTATGCTTAGTATCAATTTTCGCAATCAGATTTGCGACCAAGTTTATGGTCGTTATTGTGACAGCTAGCGCGAATAATGCCTCTTCCTGCACGTTAACTAAAATAGGACCTTGCTTATGCTGCAAGCAATGAGATGATGTCAAAGCTTATCTACCCCGTTACGGTAGGCGTCTCCCGTAGCATTTTTTGTAGATAAACAAGTTAGGTTGTGTAGGCGAAGGCGCGATCAGCAAACGCTAGTCCCCGATAAATTATGTAGTCCACATGGATTCATTAATGGTTAGGACTTACGTAAATGGTCTCAGCAGCATTGTGCTTTCCCAGCCTTACCAGGCTACTGTCTTCGTCGGCAAGTTTTGGTAATCCCGTTGCTGGGACAATTTTGCGTAAGTCCTATAAAGATTGCCGGATATTTAAATTATTTAGAATTATTTAAATATCCGGCAATACAACGTTGACGTCTAACACTTCCAAATTCCCCTGACGATCCAGTGAGATTTTGATATCGCTGGTATTGACCTTGGTGTATTTCGAAATTACCTCAATCAATTCTTTGTGTAGTGCGGGGAGAAAATCAGGATCTTGGCGACCGCTGCGTTCACGCGCGATGATAATTTGTAGGCGCTCCTTGGCCGCAGATGCGCTTTTTGGCTGTTTAGTAAACAAGAATGAGAGTAAAGCCATATTACTTCCCTCCAAAGATGCGCGAGAGTAAGCCTGGTTTTTGGTACTTAGCAAAGCGTAGTGGTACGTCTTCACCAAGAAAGCGCGATACCACGTCCTCGTAAGCCATTGCGACGTCGCTACCCTTAATGTGAATTGCCGGATTGCCTTGGTTTGACGCATATAGGACAGCTTCCGATTCTGGAATGATGCCGACGAGTGGAATGCGTAAGATATCTTGAACATCAGTGTACGACAGCATTTCGCCAGCCTCGACCCGTTTTGGCGAGTAGCGCGTGATTAACAAATGTTCTTTGACCGGATCGCCACCGTTTTGGGCGCGGCGTGACTTGGCTTGAATAATTCCCAGAATACGATCCGAATCGCGTACTGAGGATACTTCAGGATTGGTAACGATCACGGCTTCATCAGCAAACGTCAGCGCCATGACCGCACCACGCTCAATCCCTGCTGGGGAGTCGCAGATAATGAACTCGAAATCCATTTTTGCCAGATCTTTCAATACCCATTCTACGCCTTCTTCGATCAGCGCGTCTTTATCGCGGGTTTGTGAGGCTGGAAGAATAAACAGATTATCGCAATGTTTGTCTTTGATCAGAGCCTGATTGAGCGTTGCTTCGTTGTTGACCACATTGATCAGGTCATATACTACGCGGCGTTCGCAGCCCATGATCAGATCAAGATTACGTAGGCCAACGTCAAAATCCAGTACAGCGGTTTTATGGCCGCGCATAGCCAAGCCCGACGCAAAACTGGCGCTGGACGTCGTCTTGCCGACGCCACCTTTACCAGATGTCACAACGATGATTTTTGCCACAAAAGCTCCTATTTTGAAACACTAAAATTTATGATCGAGAAGTCGAGTTAAGTGATGTTACGTCAATTCGGTCATCTGTTAGCTGAATTTGCGCTGCCTGCCCCTTTAACTTCAGCGGAAAACCATTCTCAAACGTGCGATATACGCCCGCGATGGATACCAGTTCCGGCTCCATGCTGGTGGCAAAAATACGTGCTCTGGTGTCACCACTGGCACCTGCTAGCGCCCGTCCACGTAATGGCGCATACACATGGATACTGCCGTCGGCGATGATTTCAGCGCCGTTGTTGACCATTGCCGTAATGATCAAATCGGTGCCCCGCGCGTAAATGCGTTGACCGGCACGGACTGGCGTATCGACGATCATGGCGTTGGAAGGCGGCGTTCCTTGTGACGTGCCTTGTGGCCAAAGTGCTGGTGTAACCTGTGTGGTAGTTACCCCCGGTGTTGACGTAAGTGCTGCCGCTATTGGCGAGATCGGTGATATCAGTGTGTTGGCAATCGCGCTCTCGGTAGGGGCGGGATCGGGCTGGATCGCTGACGATAGCGCATTGGGTTCTATTTTCGACACACTCATTGTATCGATGGTAAGCCCATTGGCAATGATGTCTGGATGCATCTCTTGCCGAGCATTACGTACCGCCACCGCATTGAGTTGGTATTTCTTTAGCAAGTTAATTAATCCGCGCCAATCAATCTGGGGCTGCTTGGATACTAATGCTGCGATATCGATCACCGCAAATTCGTGATCAAAGAAGTCAGCCATGCCGCCCGTCATTTCTTTCAATGCATTATCCAGTCTGGATAAATCCACATCGTGGAGAATGGCTGAAACCACCACCACCGTTCCTATCTTTATTTCAATTGGCTTGCGTGTCTTATTTTTTAGCATAAAGCAGCAGATTAAATAAGCGAACCGCAGTGCAACCCAAGGCCACTGACGGTGCACAAATAGAGTTGAGAATCAGTTAGGCTTGTATTAGATACCATATCCATATCATTTTGAATGAACGATCTTACCAAATCCTCACCGAATAGCAAAAAAACCACATCTCTTTTCAGTCGTATTGAATCTATTGATCACTGATGTCTTGTAATGTGGTCTTGCAATATTCAGATAACTGCTAAATGAAAGGACTACTGCGGCGCATTTAACACTATTTCTGGCGCAATCCACAATCGGTAATCACAGCATTACAAATAATGTTTATTGCCTTTGGGCAATGTTAAAAAATGGCAGCTGATGCAATTAGGCGTAAGTCCTTTGATCAAACCTGCCAGGCACCGTCGCGATATACAACATCATCGTCCAGATAGACCGCCTCGGTAACCGGAAAAACGTCGATGTGATATCTAACATCGGCTCGTTTGATCGTGGCCTTGGTGTAGACACCATGTTTGGCACCCAGCGACAAATGAATCCCGCACATGGGCTCGTATGCCAATATCGCTGACCAGGCGGTCGTGAGAAAAAGCCCGGTTCATACCAAAACCCAGTTCACGCAGCCACACCTCACCTTCATCGGCCCGGATATTCAGCACTTGATCTAACTCAGGAGTCGAATCAATAACCTCACTGACGCGGCTTTTTGCCACCACAAGTGTGATGGGCTGATCGGGTTTATTCACCCTAAACGTTGTGTCGCCAAAAACAAAATACGTACGCGCCCATTAACTACTTCCAAATCCTGCGATTCGGTAAAAACCTCACCGATAGGAAATTGACCGCCGACGTTCTTCATCGCACTATAGCTGCATATATTCAGTTTTGCGGCCTCAAAAGAGGACGAAAAAATGAGCCGCCACCACCACTATCGACCACGCCGGACTGCGTGCGATCAATCCGCGCTTGAAAAGCTCCACGCGCAAGCGAAGAGCCTCAAGCCGAAAGTTGGTGGATTGAATTAATATTACCAAATCAGCCGCCCCCAGAGCAGCAAAAGCGGAGAGAACAACCTCTGGCGAGGCCGCATCAAAGTCAACAAATGTTGCCACCGGAGGACAGCGACGGTAGTCCTCTGTCAACGCGACAGCAAGATCACAGCGGGCATCGAATACCACCACCACACTCTGCGAAGCACGATGTTCGATCGCCATCGCAAGAATATCGGGCAGATTTTTCTCCGCCATATCTACCGCCTCAATGGAGATCGTGGCGAGGGAAAAATGGGAAATGTAAGGGGCTACGTTCTCAATCGTGGTCAGCGTCATTTCATGGAGTTGAAGATATAAAAATCACTTCGCTTGACCATGCTTACACGTGCGAACGAAACAATCTTTGCATGAACAGACATTTTAAACGATAAGGGCGATTTCATACCTAATGCGCTGCGCTGCCATCCTCTTATGCTGCGGCCCTACCATCGCGCCAATATGTGCACCGTTTCTATGACGATAGGGAATTTTAATCGTTATTTGTTCGATATCTCAGCAAAAGTGATTTTCCTGCCCTTGCAACCGTATCTTTGCTTTTGGCATCGCGTTGATTGTACTTTTGTGCAATAACCCTATCAATATGGCCAGTAGCATTCGTTTGTTGATGGGATAGCGGTCAATTTAGTGGATGGATGTCTTCTTCGGTCATGATGGGGTTCTACCTGAAAGAAATTAACAGATCGCATCAGTAGACTTTGCTTGCGGTGGAGCAACTTGATGCTGCCCGCACCCTGGTAGAAGTTGAATTACAGTAATCTTATTTCCAACTACGCCTGCTTTCGGACCATCACAAAAAAGCCAGATTTCCCAGCTTGCGGTAATTGCTCTGCAAGCCCTATTCAAATTTCAGATAAAGTGCATCGCTGCAGCCCGATTGTCGATGCCTTCTTAGATGCGGCGATATTGGTCAATATGGGATTAACACTAAGTAGGTAAAGTTACAACACCAGGCTATGCCTGGCTAATTTGATACACGTGAAGTTCCTATAAAAAAATGAGCTTTACCTCTAAAAAATAAGTTTGGCTTTTAACCTGCTGATTCGGGCACATCATTTTACCCTCTCGTTATGCGCTCGGTGTGGCAATCAAAACACGCATACATAGGTGCGAAAGGAGATTGTTCATTATTTTTGATAGAAAGAATACACTTTCATGCGATTTGAAAAATATCTTAAATATGTAAATAATAACAATTATTTATTTGTATTTTTTAAATATTGGATTTTCATCGACTTTCCTAAATGCTGTGTTGCTATTAGAATTAAAATAAATACTGATAAGGCTTATGCCAATTTCTCATGAAAATAGACGACATAGATGCTTTTGTAGCCACTGTGCGATGCCAATCCATCAGTCTCGCGGCTGAGGCACTGCAATTGACCCAATCTGCGATTACGCGCCGAGTCCAAAATTTTGAAGAAGAGCTTGGTGTAGAGCTTCTCGACCGTACCACCAAGCCGCCGCGTCCTAACCCCATGGGCAATATTGTCTACGAACAATGCCGCGTTGTCTTGCGCGAAGTGGATGAGCTGCGCGAAATAGTCGGCAGCGACGGTGCGCCTGCTGGTACTTTCCGGCTGGGCATCATTCAGGCCATCGGCGATGTTGTGCTGCTCAAGGCACTGAAAGAACTGAGGGCGACCTATCCCGACCTTAGCACCCTGGTTTCTACAGGCTGGGGCACCCAACTGATTGCTAAGGTCGCTAATGGTGAGCTGGACGCAGCTGCAGGTTTGTTTCCGGCGACAAAGGTGTTGCCTGAGAATGTCATCGGTCGTACCTTGGGGCGGGTTGATCTGGTCGTATTGGCGGCAAAAGGTACGATGCCGAAGCGCAGCTATAAACTGCGGGATTGCCATCATGTCGGCTGGGTCCTCAGCCCTGAGGGTTGCGATTTTCGAGCCGTTTTGCAAAGGGCTCTGAGCGAACAGGGACTCTCGTATAATATCTGCCTTGAATCTTTTGGTGCAGACCTTCAGCTCGGTTTGATTGCCGGTGGCTTAGGTTTGGGTTTGATGCCATTGCCGCAAGTTCAGCGCAGTCCACACTGGAAACAACTAGACCTTGTCTCTATCAAAGATTTTAAGCCCATTCTGGATATCTGGTTAGTCCAGTCAAGACTGCCTACGCCACTCCAGCAGGCCGTCGATTTTTTCAGTAATTCGGTGGCAGCCGCGTTTGCGGATCACGCTGCAATCGTTTCTTTGTTGCCGAAGGAAGCTGAACGACAAAATACCACCTAAAGCATTATTCTCACTGTGCACCATTTCTGGGATAAATCTCCGGGGTGAGTTTCTCAAGTAAATTCTCTATTTCAGTCTTCATTCCCCTCGTCAAGTACACTGGCTCCCTGATGCATTTTCGCTGATGCACTACAGTCTCTCCCTTCCCAGTAAATGGCGCAACGCGCACCACTTTAATGCGCACAGCTATAAAAGTGCTTAAGCCTTGGGCGATCTGAGGTGAACTTTGTGACTTATTTTCCACAACCTTCGAAGTGATATTGGCAAAACCAAAGCCACCGGGTTTGGTATGGAATTTGCCGTATAAAATAGCAAATCAGAGTCAATGATGATTATGCAATACCACCGCAGCGCGTTGACGCAGCGACGTTACAAAGATTACGCAGATCTAACGATGGATCTGCCCGGACAATGGCGTCCACTGAGCTTATTATTTTTACCTAGATTCAGTGGGCACTTTTTTGTTTTTATGGGATAAAAAGGTCATGACCAATAACGCCACCGCACCAATAAACGCGACAACCACGAAGGCCACTAAAGCCACCGCAATTAAGCTCTTTAGTTTTAGTATCCCGCAAATGCGGGCATTCCATATGACATAGATGGCTTTCTTCGCCTGGTTTGCCTGTATCCCGTTAATGCCAGTCATCAAAAACCAACTTGGTTTGTCGATTAGATAAATTGCCAATATCAATATCGCTGCTGTTGCCGTCACCATTTTGGTTCGATTAATTATTGGTCCGATGTGTGACCGCTTTGGCCCACGCAAGACCTATATAGGACTGTTATTGTTAGGTGCCATTCCGGTGTTTTGCATGGGGTTTTCGCAAAGCTATGAAAGCTTTTTGTTCTTCCGTGTATGTATCGGTGCAGTTGGCGCCAGTTTTGTGATTACCCAATACTATACCTCCGTCATGTTTGCGCCAAACGTGGTCGGTAATGCCAAAGCTGCTGCGGCCGGTTGGGGCAATGTTGGCGGTGGTGCTGCGCAAGCGCTCATGCCATTATTATTAACTGCGCTGATCCTGATGGGTGCTAGCGAAACACTGGGATGGCGTACTGCGCTGCTAGTGCCGGGCATCTTAATGGTCATTATGGGTTTGGTATACTGGCGCTTTACACAAGACTGCTCGGCCGACAATTACGCCGAGTTACGGGTGCAAGGAATCGTGATAGAAGTCGGCAAAAAAGGTGGCTGGGCTAGTTTTTGTGCTGCTGCCTAAAAAGTCCATCTACATTGCGAACGGGCAATAGTGGTCGACGATACCTTGCAAACTTACAATCTCCGCATTTACGCTGTTGGCGAATGTGTGCAACATCGCTCCGCAACCTTTGGTTGAGTTGCGCCGATCTGGGATCATGCACGCGTCTGCGGTGCTCATCTTGCCGGTGCCGGTCATCGTCGTTATGTACAGCAGCCACCGCCACCAAGCTTAAATTCATCGGCGTCGATCTTTACTCGGCGGGCGCATTTGTTGGCGTCGAAGGCAGTGAAGATTTAATTTTGCGCGATCCGCGTCGTGGTATTTATAAACGGCTGATACTGAAACACGATCAGATCGTTGGCGCAGTACTATACGGCGATTTCAAAGATGGCCCTTGGTACTTCGAATTGATTCAAAATAAAACCGACATTTCCACGCTGCGTAACCAATTACTATTCGGTCAGGTGTTCTGCACGCAGGCCGCATAATACCTATTTTAATGAGGATACTATCCTGAACCTTTCCCAGCCGCGTCTATCAGCCAGCAGCGTTCTCACTACCTGTCCTTATTGCGGAGTAGGTTGTGGTGTGACCGCTAGCGTGCAAGCAGATAGAAAAGTCGGCATTACCGATGACCAGACCCATCCTGCCAATTTCGGACGATTGTGCGCCAAAGGTTCTGCGCTGGACGAAACGATAGCACTTGATGGCCGTCTGTTACATCCACACATACGCGACGCCGTTAGCAACACCTTGCAACCGGCAAGCTGGGATCAGGCCTTGGATAAAGTCGCATAAGGTTTTAGGGACATTACCCAAGGCTATGGCCCCAGCTTCCCGGTTGCCTTTTATGTTTCTGGCCAGTTACTGACCGAGGAATATTACATTGCCAACAAGCTGATGAAAGGTTACATCGGTAGCGCCAATATCGACACTACTTCAAGGTTATGTATGTCATCCGTCGTGGCGGGACATAAGCGGGCATTTGGTGAAGATTGAGTCGCGGTCTGCTACCAAGATTTCGAGCTGGCAGATATATGGTTGTATTGGTCGGCTCGAACACCGCATGGTGTCATCCGATCCTGTTCCAGCGCATTGCCAAAATCAGAGAGACCCGGCCTGAGGTCAAGCTGGTCGTGATTGACCCACGCCACACCGCAACCTGTGAATTGGCTGATTTACATTTGCCTATAAAACAGGGAACCGATGTTTGGCTATTCAATGGCTTGTTGCAATATCTAGCGCATCACGATGCCTGCGATAGTAGTTTTTTTGATACGCACACAAACGGTTTTAGTACAGCGCTTGTGGTGGCTGAAGCCAGCAGCGCGAATGTCGCGACATTCGCTAAAATCTGTAAAGTCGATGCGCAAGATTTGCTGACGTTCTACCAATTATTCATCTCTGCCAAAAAAGTCATTACCACATTTTCACAAGGCGTCAATCAATCCTCTTCCGGCACTGACAAGGTCAACAACAGCATTATCAATTGCCATTTAATTAGCGGGTGCATCGGCCAGCCTGACATGGGCCCGTTTTCTATTACCGGACAACCGAATGCCATGGGTGGCCGCGAAGTTGGTGGACTGGCTAATATGCTGGCAGCGCACATGGATATAGATAATCTCGCGCACCGGAAAACAGTGTAGACATTCTGGCACTCATCGCAGATTGCGGACAAGCCGGGTCTGAAAGCGGTCGATTTGTTTCAGGCTATCGAACAAGGGCGGGTTAAGGCGGTACGGATCATCGCAACAAATCCGATGGTTAGCTTGCCAGACACCAATCAGGTACAACGTACATTAGAAAAATGCGAACTGGTTATTATCTCTGACATCATCGAAAAAAACCGAAACTAATAAATTTGCGCACGCAATCCTGCCAGCGCTGGGTTGGGGTGAAAAAGACGGCACCGTCACCAATTCTGAGCGTTATATTTCACGCCAACGTTCCTTCCTGCACCCGGTGAGGCACGTCCGGATTGGCAGATTTTGTGTGACGTGGCACAGCGTATGGGGTTCAAGGGATTCGACTTTACGAGCGTCCATCAAATTTTTGACGAGCATGCCAGATTAAGCTTATTCGATAATGACGTGGCCAGCCGCCGCATTGTCAATCTGGCGAGTTTGGTCGGTTTGGACCAAGCCCAATTCGGTGCTTTGCAGCCGATCCAATGGCCGGTTGTTCGCGATGCATCTGGTCACCTTACTGGTATACAACGCGGCTATTCACTGAGCAGTGTTTTCGCATCCCGATGGCAAGGCCCGTTTTATCGCTACGCCGTCCAAAGCGCCGATGCACAAAATAGATGAAGATTTTCCGCTGGTACTGAATACGGGTCGCGTGCGTGATCAGTGGCACACCATGACGCGTACCGGAAAATCGGCAAAGCTGGCTGGTCACGTACCGGAATCGTTTATTGATATCCATCCGCAAGACGCTCTTTTATATGGCGTGCGCGAGGGAAATCTGGTCCGTATTTCCTCAAAGTGGGGGGCGATGGTAGCGCGGGTGCAGCATGGCGGCGGAATTGCAAGGGGCAGTATTTTTGTACCGATTCATTGGAGTAATCAATCGGCGTCGGATGCGCGTATTGGAACAGTCGTCAATCCAGTTGTTGATCCTATTTCGGGCGAGCCGAAATTTAAACATACACCTGTGCGGGTGGAAGATTTTCCATTTTCATGGCATGGTTTTGTTCTGAGCCGGAATGAAGTTGCGCTGGAGGGTGTGACGCATTAGACGCGGATTCAGGGACGAACGTTTGCACGCTATGAATTGGCGGGGCGGAATGTAATTAATGCTCATGGAAAATGGGTACGTGGGTTATTAAAAATTGATGATTCTGATGCTGAGTGGCTGGAGTATGAAGACACGACTGCCCGGGTTTATCGGGCGGTCTATCTGGTGAATAATCAGATTGAGATGTGTGTCTTTCTTTCGCCGCGGCCTGACCTGCCTTCGCGGGCTTGGTTGTCGAGTTTGTTTGGACACGAACAGTTGGAAGATGCAGATCGGGCAGCCTATTGAAAAAGGAGCGGATGCCGGACCAACTGTTTGTTCATGTTTTATTGTGGGGCGGAATACGATTTGTAGCGCTATTCGGAAGCAGGGATTGATACTGTGCCGCGGGTTACTGCCGCGTTGAAAGCTGGTGGGAATTGTGGGTCGTGTGTGCCGGAAAGTAAGAAATTGTTGACTTTATCTATAGCCGAAGAGATGGCTAATCAGTAATTATTAATATTAAGACTTACGTCAAATTGCCTCAGCAACGTTGTGCTAATGTTACGATTTTTGTCAGCACACCTTGGGACAATTTTGCATAAGTCCTAGGGACTGTTCCCAATTATCTCTATTGTAAAAAAGTTAAACTTGTATTAGTGCCATTTTTCTAAGCCAGCCAAATCATCTTGCAGTCCAGTGAATAACGACAAGGAAATTGCATGCTGACTCGCCATATTTTGGTTGCAATGGCTCTACATTGCTTGAGTTTGTAAAAAAGTTTCTAATAAATGACATTTTTTATAGAGACGTTTGTCATATCTATGAGGTTGTTTTCGATTTTTCTTCAGGGTATCACCGCAACTCTTCCCGCCGCCTTCAGAGGCGTGATCATGTGGGCATGGGCATCGTAAGCCTTGTCTGCTTCTTAATTTAGAGATATCCGTATTCGTTATCGGCAGCTTGCGAAGAATGATCGATCATTCTTCGCAGTAACCTGATCGAATGGGAAGCGATTGATCGCGTAGCCTATGAATCCTTCCAATCAAAGCGGGGTTGTCTACTGTGCGCCCAAGCCTTATTGCTGGTCTGCAACATACCTACGACTTGTCAGATGAAGAGGTGGTTTGGAATTGGGTAGAAAATCTGTATTGACAGGTATTCACCGGCAAAACGTATTTGCAGAAAGACTCGCCAATTGATCCGTCGAGCCTGATGCAATGGCGCAAGCGCCTGGGAGAAATCGGGCTGGAGGCATGGCTGGCGAGACCATCGCAGCGACCAAGTGGGGGTTCCTGATCAAGGCCACCAGCATCAAGCATGTGATTGTGGACGCCGCAAATGGAAAAAGCGATTGTGGATCTCACCGATGCGCGATTATTGGAACGGTCGCGAGAGTACAGGGTGAAGGCCGCGCAGGAATGCGACTTATTTCTTTGGACGTTACGCCGGACAAAGACGTTGGAAGCGTGGTGTGCGCAAGGCTGGCAGCTGTTCGCGGGACACTGATGCGGCGTTGTCATGAACCGATACCGGTTCTGGGCCGAGTGGTAAGAGGGCTATTTTAATATGCGGTGCCGGTCAACATGTGCCGTCTGAGCTCTTTTCGTAGCGAGATGAGCCGTGCTTAGCAATTGTGCTAGTGTGAAGAAGTCAGCGGTATAGGCTGTCATGGTTGCGGTTTAGCCGACTGATCAAGAAATACTTGCCACCATGCCTGGCAGTTCACCCGCTTCTGCAGCAGCGGTTTTACATCAAGTTCTTTAGCAGGAGCCGTATGCAGCAGCTCTGCAAGTACAAATCTGTGCGAGCGGGGGCAGGTAGCTGACGTCCCTACCGCGCGCCCACTACATTGGCTATGTTTGTTTCTACTCCGGAATAAGAAGGTGTAGGCTATTTCATACCTTTTATTAAGGTCGCCAAACACGCTTGACTTCGAGCGTGCTCTAACAAATACACTCAAATCCCATGACCACTTCCCTGACGATTCAACAAGCCTCTGTAGTCACTGGGCTTACAGTTCATACTGCATACGCTACGATATTATGAGCGCATTGGCTTGATTGATCCGATACCGCGGCAAGACTATAAACATAGATTGTATCTTGACGAAGATATTCTTTGGATCACGTTTTTGCTGAAGTTACGATCGACTGGCCTGCCTATTCGGAAAATGTTGCGATATGCAGAATTACGGCGATTGAGCGATCAGAAGGAAGGTGTGTCAGAACGAAGGGCGAAGTTAGAAGAGCATATGCTGTCAATCGAGACAACGCTCGCAGACCTGCAAAGTAATTCGCAAGAAAGCCAATACATAAACACACGCAAACTGGGCACTAATAGCCCTTCAGTTTCGGCCATCGGTCTCGGCTGTATGGGAATGAGTGATTTTTACACAAATCGTGACGATACCGAATCTATCGCCACCCTTCACCGCGCCCTGGAGTTGGAGATTAATTTTCTCGATACCGCAAGATATGTATGGTCCGCATATTAATGAGGAGCTCATCGCTAAGGCAATTTTGGTTTTTTCTCCGATTAAAGGCAAGCGCAACCAGGTTTTTATTGTCACTAAATTTGGTTTTTTCTCCGAAAGTATAGATGTAAATGCGCGTGGCGTGTATGGCAGCCCAGCATATATCCGACGCGCCGTTGAAGCAAGTCTGAAACGTCTCGATGTGCAAACTATCGATTTGTATTATCAGCATCGCACGACCCCCAGATGCCTATGGAAGATACAGTCGAGACGCTTGCTGATTTAGTTAAGGAGGGAAAAATACGCTACATCGGCTTATCTGAAGCATCCCCTTAAAACGCTTAAGCGGGCGCACAAGACGCATCCGATCACAGCGCTGCAAAGTTGAATATTCTTTGTGGATACGGGATCCAGAGCAGGGTATATTGGCGACCTACCGCAAGCTTGGTACTAATTCGTCCCCTATAGTCCATTGTGCCGAGGATCTTTGACTGGTTCAGTAAGGGAAACAGTTAGCTAAAGGCCAGGATTTTATGGGTGAATGTGGGTCTAAAGAAAGCTGCAGGCAAAGCGCTGGTCTGAAGAACAGGAGGCGGGTATGAGGCGTCGTATTGTGGTGAGATGTCCGTAATTATCAAAGCGCAATACTTACACGGAACGATACGGCGTAGACCCGACAGGTATAAGCGTGACAGTGAATGTGTCATTCCCGGGGAATGCGCACGCTGGTGCGGAAATAGAATCAGCGAAAGTTGAGCCAACCTTCTCGGAATATAGCTACCGGCTTTAGACAGGGAAGAAGTGCACATCTAATCCGAGTATGCATTCGTGGCGGCAAGTATTAGGTAGTGGATATGGACTTAGAGAAATTCTTTGAACGCGTCAATCACGCCATGCTGATGTCGCGAGTGGCTAAGGAAATAGCGGATGCTGGAGCGCAGGAGCCAAACACATTATTTCTGCGCTACCGCCGGAATATTTTACACAACTGGGGCTGGTGTCTTTAGTGGCTACTCACCAAAATCTCCAGCGTGCTACTCACACCACCGTATGCGGAACCGCACGTACGGTGGTGTGAGTAGGGTGAGGGATTACTCCCTAACCCTACTCAATCGTTAAACAGACGCGTCAGCTCTAGGCCGGGCTCTGGCGCACGCATAAATGTTTCGCCTACCAAAAATGCGTGTACGTTGGCCTCACGCATGCGCTTTACATCATCCACTGTTTGGATACCGGATTCAGTGATCACCACTTTGTCTGGTGAAATGCTTGGTAGCAATATCAGCGTGTTATCCAGCGATGTTTCAAATGTCCATAGATTGCGATTGTTGATACCCAGCAATGCTGTTTTTAACTTGAGTGCAACGGTGAGTTCTTCGACGTTATGGACTTCTACTAGTACGCTCATGCCAAGTTCTAATGCGATTGCCTCCATATCTGTCATCAGGCCATGGTCTAACGCGGCAACGATTAATAAAATAGCATCTGCTCCCCATTGACGCGCTTGATAAATTTGATATGGATCGATCATGAAGTCTTTGCGCAGCACGGGAAGTGTGCAGACGGCTCGGGCTTGTTGCATGTAGGCAAGCGAGCCTTGAAAGAATGTCTCATCGGTCAACACTGATAAACAGGCAGCACCGTGAGCAGCATATTTGACGGCGATATCAGCAGGATGGAAATCGGCACGAATCACGCCTTTAGAGGGTGATGCCTTTTTTATTTCGGCGATGATGCCAGCGCGACCAGCAATAATTTTACTAAGTAATGCAGCTTCAAAGTCACGTAGGTTATCTCTGGCCTCGACATTAGTTTCGACTTCGCGGCGCAGGCTGCCAAGACCTCGTTGTTTTTTTGCAGCGGCGATTTCATCGACTTTGACGTCGAGAATTTTATCCAAAATATCTGACATATTGGTATTCCTTTCGTGTTCCTGTTGCATTCGTAAGTTTGCCCGCAGAACTGGTACGACCTATTTACTTCCTGTACTGGTACCAAGTGCTTGTGTGATTTTAATGAATTGTTCCAATTTAAGTCGTGCTGCTCCAGAGGCCATCACTTCGCGCGCTTTGATCAGGCCTTCAGCAATCGAGTTGGTAATGCCAGCAGCATATAGCGCAGTACCAGCGTTGAGTGCTACGATATCGCGGGCTGGACCCGGTAGGTCATCGAGCGCTTCAAAAATCTTTCCTTTTGATTCGTGCGAATTGGCTACTTTTAGATTGCGGCTGGCAATCATTGGCATGCCGAAATCTTCCGGATGTATTTCGTATTCACGGATTTCGCCATTGATAAATTCACCGACCAGCGTTGCGGATCCAAGAGATACTTCATCCATGTTGTCGCGCCCCCATACCACCAGAGCACGTTGTGCGCCAAGCCGTTGCAGGACCCGCACTTGTATCCCCACCAGATCAGGATGAAATACGCCCATCAGAATGTTCGGTGCACCAGCAGGATTGGTGAGTGGTCCCAAAATATTAAAAATAGTACGCACTCCCAACTCTTTTCGTACCGGTGCAGCATATTTCATCGCCGCATGATGGTTGGGTGCGAACATAAAGCCGATGCCAGTTTGGTCTATTGATTGAGAGATTTGTTCCGGGGTCAGATTGATGTTGGCTCCTAACGATTCCATTACATCGGCGCTTCCGGACGATGATGAAACGCTGCGACCCCCGTGTTTTGCGATACGCGCACCTGCGGCCGCAGCCACGAACATGGTGGCGGTGGAAATATTGAAAGTCTGCGCACCGTCACCCCCAGTGCCGACGATATCCAGCAGGTTATCGGTATTGGTATTTGGAACGGGAGTGACAAATTCGCGCATAACTTGCGCCGCTGCGGCAATTTCGCCGATTGTTTCCTTTTTAACGCGCAAGCCCATTGTTAATGCCGCGATCATGACTGGCGACATTTCTCCTTTCATGATTTTGCGAAACAGGTACAACATCTCATCGTGGAAAATTTCGCGATGCTCAATACAGCGCAAGAGCGCTTCTTGTTCAGTAATCGGCATGGGTTCCTCTTGAAACTGTACGTTGGATGGGTTTTTGCAAGCCCCCTGTGCCATAGCATCTTGGTATCAACTATAAAATGGGTAGCGTTCTCTATATGTTTGACGTTAGTCAAATGCAGGACTAATGAAAACTGATGCAGACTAACGATTTAGACGTACGATTAACGCTGCAAAAAGTTTTTAAGCAACGCATGACCGTGTTCGGACAAAATAGATTCAGGGTGAAACTGCACGCCCTCCATATCCAGTGTCTTATGGCGTACGCTCATGATTTCGCCGTCATCGGTCCATGCAGTGATTTCCAGGCAATCCGGTAAAGAGGCACGTTCGATGGCTAGGGAATGGTAGCGAATGGCATTGAAAGGATTAGATAAATCTTTGAATACGCCGACGCCAGTGTGATGAATGGGGGAAGTTTTGCCATGCATTACCTGCTGCGCACGTAAGATTTTTCCACCAAAGGCTTCGCCAATTGCCTGATGTCCGAGACAGACCCCAAGGATTGGCAGCGTACCTCCTAACTTTTGTAGCAGCTCTACGCAGATACCGGCTTCTTTCGGACTACACGGGCCGGGTGATATACAAATGCGTGCTGGATTAAGCACAGCAATTTCGTCGAACGTGATTTGATCGTTGCGAAAAGTCCGCACATCTTCGCCTAGTTCACCGAAGTATTGCACTAGATTGTAGGTGAAAGAATCATAGTTATCAATCATCAGTAGCATATTTGTTCTAACCCATTGATTTTGTTGGGAGATACTGCACTCAATATTGATTCTCGTCCGGTATGTTGTCCGGTTATTTCGACGCTGGCACAAGAATTTCGCGGGCGGCATTAGTTTATACTGCTTGCTGAGACTCTTCCAGCAACACTTCAGGATGACGTAAAGCTATATTCAATAATGTTCTAGCTGCACCTGATGGAATACGACGGCCTTGCTCCCATTCCTGCAAGGTACGCACCGAAACACCCATCAAGCTGGCGAATTGCGATTGCGACAAGCCCGATTGTATACGCGCTTTGGCAATCGCCGAGACGGCAATAACATTGGAGCAAGCGGTCTTCACTGTTTTCATCGGCTGCACCGATTGAAGTAAATCGGCTTGGAATTGCGCTAATTCTTTATCGATGATCAATTTCTTCTCTCAGTTTATTCAAAAATTTCGTCGGTAAATCATCAAATTTTGTTTTTATATAAACAATAATTAATCAAACACGGCCATCATCAAGCATGTTGCAATAGATGACACGAGCACCGCCACGCTTTCCTCTGCTAGAATTAGACCGCGCACCTTGCGCATACCGCTCGTGTCGGGGATGACATCGCCAGAAAGTGGGTTCTCGGCAATCCAATTAATGAAAGCAACGCGCTCATCCTCAGACCATAATTCGCTACCATAGCGTTGAAAAATTTCGGTTTTTGAGATGGTATATATGTATCTAAATACACGTCAATGACGTACTTATTGCAACTATTTTGAATATGCTTTGGTCTTACTGCCATGCTGAGTATTTGAAAGAACCGCGACAGGTTATGCAAGCGAGGGCAAACTGGCGCAATGAAATTGTCGAGAAAATCATAAAAGCCGCGATTGCGCCCAAGCAGCTGAATAGAGTGCTGCGATACTGCGCTTCTCAATCCCTTGGCTTATCCAATTTTGAACTTCTGACTCAACCCAGCTAGATAGGCGACCCAGCTTGACTTGACGTGGAAATACGCCCTCTTTGATTTTCCATAAATGGCTGTTTTATCAAGGCCACCATTTTTGTAATTCTGTCTGGCAACTGAATAAATCACTGATTCATTTGTACAGCTCCTTTTCTTGTAAATGCGCCGGCGGTAATGGCACCAATATGAAATTTTTCTCCTGATTGCCAATCGCAACCATCGCATGTAGCTCGCCATTATTAATATCGCGACTATCACCCCAGTTTGACGACCGTAGTTGCTCTCAAAATCGACTACGGCACCGATGTCGGATAATCAGGCGCGTAAACACCACTGGCCACATCATTGAGGTGGGGCGTTTTGTAGTGCGCCGTCGGGCGTACAAATAACAGCATGTGCCAGTGGGGCGTCGCATCGTGATGCGGCTCCGCAATACGGAACCCGTACAATCCTATCCCGCGCCGCGCCATTGTCGATCGGAAGCGTCCCGTCACTTTTCACAGATATGCATTTGCTTCACGTGATGTCGCCCCGCTAAAATGCGGGTTCGGCTTGCCGCTATATAACGTCGCATGGAATTGTGATGGACACGTCCAAGTCACACAAACAAGCCTTCATCCCCTAATTCTTTCGCTATCGTCTCGAAACCATTCAACCGCAACATTAATTCTCCTTGTCGTATCGCTTTATTCGCCGTCGTCGTACCAGCCAGTTCAGCCGGTGACGTATTGTTGAAGACATTTTTGCGCTTCCAGAATGACGATCGAAGCATCCGATCCGGGGAAGGTAAAGAGTTTGGCGACGACTTGGTAGGGAATGATTTCAGCGGCCTGAACTTGCACATAATCGGTCAGTGGCCGCACGTTATCGGCTTCCAGACGCGCTTTGATGATGGCGATTCATTCTGGGGATGTGATGCCATATTCTTCTCGTGAAAGTATCGTAACGACGACCACACCGATTGATGGACTGGTGGCCGAGGCGTCCAGCACGTGAGCATCGACACCAAGCGCGTGGAAGATGTACGCACCTTCTGGACCGGGGATGGAGGAACCGTGCGGGGCCAGTTGAATTCGTGTACGAAAATCGGCATTCGACTCCATAGACAAACACGACGTCAACTCCCTTGTCGGGATCGGCGGGTGTGATTTGCAAACGCAGTATGTCCGTCAATGCGCCGAGGTGATCGAGATCGTTATCCATCGCATACGCCAGCACACCCCACGCGCGCCTTCGTTGACGCATTGGTGGATGTGCAATTCACGGTAGGCAGTGACCTGCAAAATCTTCATCGCCGGGTCGAATTCCAACAAGCCGTCGAAGGCCGGATCGCTTACGATCAGGTCGGCTAATTGCTCGGCGAGGATCGTCTCGAAGTCGAGCGCTTCAATAATATTGGGGGACCGGCAAACGCGACAAGTCGATTGCAGAGTTACTCATAACTGCGCTCCCTGACCGGCTGGCAAGGCACTTTTTACGCTTTATTCGTCGGCGATGCCGTCCAGAATCAAGGTCGCTTTGCCTTATTGATCGCTCTCTAATTAGAAGCTGATGAGTTTGATACGCGGCTCCCACAATCGCACAGCTTGGGCAGTGGCAGCCTAGATGCGCAAGGTGGTTGCCCCGTTTAAGGGCTGATCAATCAGCTCCGAGACTTCGGAATCATATTCACGGCGCATGATGCGTGAACCGATTGGCGTGTTGAGAATGTCGGCTAACGACTGGCGGATATGGGCGAGGCCAGATAAGGCACGTCCGGTTCTACGGTGGATGCCGGTCAATGCGGGCCGCCTGACATATCACTGCTTGATGCCACCCTGCGCATGGTTCGCTAGGCTGATGCCATTGGCGACGACATCGTCGCTTGCCTCTACTTGTCGTTGATGACCGCTGCCGCACCACCGTCTGCTCCGGCAGTCACGGCCATGCCGCCGTTGAGACTACTCAAACCGGTTACGGTGAGATTTTTTAAAACGTTCAGATTGCCGGTGCAAATCGTATCTTCCGCATTGGAAGTCACCTTGCCGGGCAACGCACTTATGCTGGTGCCGTCCGGTAGCGTCGCCGTTAATGTGGGGGCGTCGCTGTCGTATTAAACCACTGCTCCATCAGGATAGCGCGTGGTGTGATGGGCTGGATTGGTCGATGGTGGCGCAAATTGATCGGAATATACGGCAAGAAAAATGACGCCGTTATCGAAGTCACCTTCCGGGGAGAGTAAAATGATTTGTTCGCCTAACGACAGCGGCCACCAAGTTTGCGTATTGCCGACACGGGTAGCCACCCACGATCGCCAGTTAGTCAGATTGTTGCCAACCTGCACCCGCACACGTTTAGCTTCATGATCGATCTCGGCAATGGTGCCAAGGCTGATCAGGTTCAGGAGAAAACGGAGTAATTCGGCGATGTCGGCAGTCATATGATGCATGTTGCCGGGTTACTAAGGCCAGCGCATTGAGCGCAGGGTTGATAAGCGGCTTATTGACTCTGTGGCTTGTCCACCATGTACGTGCGCGTGAGAAAGTACGCTTTAGACGCCGCGACGTAGACAATGCTTGAACATTGACCACGCTGCCGTACCGACAGAAGTACTACAAGTAAAGCCAAGGTCGCGCACCTATGCATAGGCTCCTGGCCAGCAAGGAATTGGAATTGCCAATTGTGGGGCATCGCTACGGCGGGTAGGTTATTTGTATAGCTTGCTGATTACCGGTGCAGGGATGTTCAGTAATAAACTGACGCAAGGCAGCGTTGACACGATTCTGCCAGCCTTTGCCATTGGCCTTGAAAGCATCCAGCAGATCCGCATCCAGACGAATCGCTGTGATAACTTTGGTTTCTTCAACTTTCGGGCGACCACGACTCTGGATCAGCGGCGATACCGGCATTAATGGCTAGCGCTTCATCATCGGTCGGAATGATGGTTCCTGGTTTAAGTTTCGGCATAATTTTTCACCTCTCTTGGATCGGCACGGCGCAGGCTGATAACCCGGACAGTGTCGGCGTGAAGGTAATACACCATGACATGCAGCCGATTACCGATATAGCTAGTTGCCTGAAAGCGCCGTTCGGCATATTGCTGGCGCGTGTCTTCGCGTATTACAACACCTTCCTATTCAAAATTCTCGGCGTCCACCAACGATAAGCCATGTTTTTCAGTATTACTTTCATCTTTGGCTAGATCGAATTCGTAGTTCATCTTGAGTATTGTATAAACAGGAATTGCTAGGTCAAGAGTTTTTGTTTATACAAAAATTTTAATTAAAATTATCCTGGTCATAACGACTAAAATAAGCTTAAATGCCGCAGCAGCGAATCTCGAATCAGCTCCCGATCTAATGCACTCAACCCTAACAAAGGACGAGCTGGATAATGATATTCCGGCTCTTTTCTTTATATACGATCGGTTAATTTCTCCTAATTTGTTTTGATGTTGATCGGAAACTAGCATCCTGTCATTCGACATATTGCATAATTATGCAGAAAACGCAAAAAACTAGCTTGCACGATATTCGTCTGGCACAAGACAGATTTAAAGAAATTAAGAGGTCAAAATGAATACTAACGCACACAAAGTACAGTACATTACACCTAAGGGGTGCAGTGTATTCTATGATCTATTTCCCTAAGACGAGGCGGCGGAATTAGAAATTCGCTCCTTGTTGTTGATGGGGCTGAGTAGCTGGTTGCGGAACTGCGGCATGACGCAAAGCGCAGCGGCCAAGGTGCTGGGCATTACACAGGCGCGTGTTTCTGAAATCAAGAATGGTAAGATTAACCAGTTCAGTCTTGACCTGCTGGTCAGGCTGGTCTCGCGTGTCGGACTTCGCCCTCAGACGAAGTTGAAAATGGCAGAGGCCGCTTAGGAGGAGTGATGAAGCTGACTAATAAGGCACTCATGGAGCGGGACACTAAACGCGATATTGGTACTAAACTTTTGCAAGCGGCGCAAGAATTACGTAGGGGAAAATGGGCGCGTAAAACGACATTTGAAGTGATGCCGGATGGTGGTGTGCTACGCCTTATGGTGCGCTCGGATGGCAATATTGAAAAAGATGAATTACTGTGAAAACGACCGAACTACGTAAACGGGATTCTGCCCAGCACCTACAAACGCAAGAGAATGTTGTGGCTTATCTCATGCTTGTCTGGAAGACGGTGTCCCGCATTAGTGGCTAAAGCGCTAGACGATATCATCTATGCGCGTGCGATGGCACAACTAGCTTTTGACACCGGACTGGAAATAAACAGTTTCCGCAAGGCGCTATCTGACGAGGATAATCCTGAACTAGATACTGTCCTAAAAGTAGTCAAAGCGCTGGGCTTGAAGTTACATGCCTGGGCTGCTTAGCTCTGTGTTAAATACCGTAGCAGCGAATCCCGGATCAGCTCCCGATCCAATGCACTAAACTCTAGCAGTCCCCGGGCCGGATAGGTATATTTCCTGTCCTCTCTTCGATACCCGGTCGCTCAGTCCCTCCTGATACACCCACGCAATCCGCGCCACTCTTCCAAAAAATCCGACCGATAGTTGAATGGCGTCCGGCCTGATCTTCAGGTTGGCCGCCGTGCGTAGCTTGCTGAATATGGTGGCTTTTTGGCGTTTGATGCGGCCTTGTTTGCCTTGGTGTTTTTTGCGCTGTTTGGGTGCGGTGTAGGTGTACCGTCCGGATTGTACTGAATGGCGATGCGTTGGGCCCGAATACGGCGCAGGTCGCGCTACCTTCCGATTGAAGCTCAGACGTTGGTATGGCGTGAGTTTGGCGATTAGCGTTCCGGCCCATTCTTTTAACGATGAGAGGTCGTTGCTCAGGCTGATGTGGCGCTGGGTTTGGTCCATTCGGCGAGGAGGTTGTCGCCTTTGTACAGGGTCCAGAATGGATCGGCATAGTCTGGGGTTGGATGTGGCTCGGGGCGGTTTTTGATATGTAGACGGCCTTGTTCTGCTTGGGTGACGATGATGCGTTCGGTGAAGTCGATGACCAGCGAGAGGTCAGCATTTTCGTGATTATTGAAATCGAATTCGAAGCGGATGCTGGTTTTATGGTGCTCGGGGTTGTTGAGTAAATCGCTTTGATGGACGGCAATCCAGGCTAGCAACATGACCATGAGGGCGTCTGTGTTGCCAATGTAGTCGGTGATGATGTTGTTTGTAGCGGTTTCAAACGAGAGCGAACCAGTGCTGAAAGCGACGATCTGGTCTTCATCGATGAATACATGGAGTTTTTCGGGATTTTGTTGTAGGTTGGGATTCGCTGCGGCTAGGTGCACTCTATAAGGCTGTCTGGTTTTTTGCACGAGCTTGATCGGTCGCATCTTTGGTTTCTGTAAGCGTAATCACGACAGGCAAAATTTGGCGGCCAATCTCGAGACCATGTTTCCGGCTAACTTGGCGTCGGCAAATTCGTCCATCATTAAGGTGGGGATAGTGCGGTTGTATTGGTCTGGCAGGATCATGTTGTGCGCGCCGGCATATTCGGCCACTTGCAAGGCAAGCTAATGGCCGAATATGCCGTCGATGTACCAGGGAACCATGAGCGTGGTCAATATATCGACCTCCCCACCTTTGCCTGCGCTGAGAACGCCCTCGATCCAGTCTTGATATTCGGGCAGCAAGGTTGCTTTGAGGACATTTTTTCCTAGATCGATTGGATTTGTTTGATGCGGCGCAGATGTGCGATCAGCTGGTATTGCATCAGCTCGTAAGCATGGCCGCAGGTACGCTGGCCAAGAGGAGGGGTGCTGTTGCCAGCAGCTTTGGCGGCTAGCCTACCTGCTTTATGGCGTAAGACGGGTGAAAGGTAGGACATGGTTATGCTTCCGGTTGCAGTTCTTTGAACAGTGCGATGTTGTTTGATCAGGGCACCGAGGCCAAAGTCTTCGATGATGTAGGGGTCATTAGATGATTCGTAATTTTCGATGCGCTCGCGCTTGGCTTCCTCGACTAAGCAGCGGCGTCCCGTTTTTGCCATTAGATCGATCAGTTGTCGAAACGCGTGATGAGGATAGTGTTGTCGGGGAAGTGCGGTACGCTGACGTCTTGCAGACCGCCGAGGCGCTTCGCTGCGGATTTTTGTGTCTGTGAGTGATGGCGTACCGGATAACGAGGATTTGTATCCTGTAGGTTATCTGGTTTTTTGTAGCTATCAGTAAACTTAAGCAAATGTCAAAGAATACTAGCGCTGTATTTTACAAGGGAGAGTGGAGAAATGTCGAACGATTTCGACTTTCGCTGAACGCGAATGATATTTAGCGATCATCAGAGTAGCATCATATTTCCCCATCTAGACCGTCTTGTACTTGTTCTGCTGCGCGTAATACCGCACGTGCTTTATTTTCGGTTTCTTCCCATTCAGTTTCTGGCACCGAGTCAGCGACGATGCCCGCGGCGGCTTGAACGTATAGCATGCCGTCTTTGATGACCCCTGTACGAATGGCAATGGCGACATCCATTTCGCCGCCGAATGACAGGTAGCCGCATGCTCCGCCGTAAATGCCGCGTTTGGTGAGCTCAAGCTCATCAATGACCTCCATCGCTCGTACTTTTGGTGCGCCGGAGAGGGTTCCAGCGGGGAAGGTAGCCTTTAGAACATCCAAATTCGATAACCCGGATTTTAGTACACCTTCGACGTTGGAAACGATGTGCTGCACGTGCGAGTATTTTTCGATGACCATTTGGTCGGTAACTTTGACGGTGCCAGTTTCTGCAATACGACCGATGTCGTTGCGGGCCAAGTCAATTAGCATGATGTGCTCGGCGATTTCTTTAGGATCAGCAAGTAATTCGATTGCCAGTTGTTCGTCGCGCTCTGGGGTGGACCCACGCGGCCGCGTTCCTGCGAGTGGACGGATCGTGACTTTGCGCTTGCCTTCGGAGGTTGTTGTTGGTGTGGCTGTTTGCTCGTTGCGAACCAGAATTTCTGGTGAGGAGCCGACAATCTGCATGTCACCAAAATTGTAGAAGTACATATAAGGTGACGGATTCAACGAACGTAATGCGCGATACAGCATCAGCGGTGAATTGACGTAAGGCTTTTTAATGCGTTGGCCGATCTGTACCTGCATTAGATCGCCCGCCATCACGTAATCTTTGGCCTTGGCAACGGCTTTGAGGTAGTCCTCTTTTTTGAATTCTCGGATGATTTCTGTACGTGCAGAAGCCGATGTGACCGGTGGATCAGCGGGACAGCGCAACATTTTGCGTAAATCTTTCAGGCGTTGGCGACCTTTTGAGAACGCTTCTGGCTGCGTCGAATCGGTATAGACAATTAAATATAGCTTGCCGGAAAGATTGTCGATTACCGCCAATTCCTCTGTCAGTAGTAATTGAATGTCAGGCAAGCCTAGATCATCTTTTGGGGTGGAATGTGCCAGACGTTTTTCGATATGACGCACAGTATCGTAGCCGAAGTAGCCAGCTAAGCCACCGCAGAAGCGGGGCATGCCTGGTCGAATTGCGACTTTATAACGGGACTGAAATTCGCTAATAAAGTCGAGCGGATTACCTTCTTTGGTCTCAATTATCCTATCATTCTTGACGACTTCGATGCGTGTATCGTAACTGCGCAGAAGCGTTGATGCAGGCAAACCGATAAATGAGTAGCGTCCAAAGCGTTCGCCGCCGACGACGGACTCAAGTAAGAAGGTATTCTTGCCCGCCTGCTGGATTTGCGCTAATTTTAAATATAGCGTCAAAGGAGCTTCTAGATCAGTCAAAGCTTCTGCAATCAGGGGGATGCGATTATAGCCTTGTGCGGATAATGATTTAAATTCGAGTTCGGTCATTGTTTCTGTCCAGACCGCTATTTTAGAACAGCGGTGATCTACTGCAAAAAACATTATCTGCTATGTATGCTTTAAAAAGACAAAGAGCGGCGATCAGCGGGTTACTTAGCCCAGGATTGCCAGCGTCGCCAGAGCCATGCCTTAGGGGTGGCTAGTGGGACATTGCGTTTTTTTGAGAAACATCATTTAAAAAATCTGCGCGCTAAATGGATAAAGATGTGTGGGTTTATAGCGAAATATGCTTTGCCGCAGAAAGCAGCGTGGTTAATATACCATCCGAATCCACATCCTGTATAGCAGCCCCATGGTTGTATCCGCAAGTATACTTAAGATCTTGCGACCGGCTGCGCGCGCCGCTAATGCATCATTCGAAGAACCACCAATAGCCACGAATTGTGGGGGATATAAGTTGCATTGGTGGCACACTTCCAAAAATGGCATCGGGTCTGGTTTTCTCTGAAAAAGGAATCACCGCCGTACACCGGTTCAAGAAAATCGCGTAATCCGGTTTTCTCTAAAAGCGGTAAAGCAAACGCAGTCGGTTTATTCGTGACGCAAACCATTCGTAATTCCATGTCTTGTATGGGCTGGAGTCCTGCAATGACGTTAGAAAGCGTCGCAAAGCTGCCATTGATGGCAAGATAATGGCTTTGATAAGATACGAGCCCCGCATTAAAATTGGCATCAACATCTGCTTCGGGTAAATCAAGACTTAAGACACGACGAATCAGATTTTCGGATTCTTTACCGACAAAGTTGGTGATGATTTGCAAAGATAGCGATGTCAAATCGAAATCCGTCCGCATTCGACTTATATTAACATGGAAATCTGGCGCGGTATCCAGCATGGTGCCATCCAAATCAATAATAGCAGCGGCAATGCTTGTCAGCATTCCTGGATTGTCTTCCGCTGTTGCTAAGCTAATTCTAGCCCCACTTAACGACATACTTTTACCAATTCACGACGCATTGCATCGATGACCGCCTTGTAATCAGGTTTGCCAAAAATCGCCGAGCCAGCTACAAACGTGTTTGCACCAGCAGCAGCAGCTTGGGCGATGTTGTCGATTTTGATGCCGCCATCGAC
>JACMQE010000147.1 GCA_014377145.1 Glaciimonas sp.
ATCGGTATCGGCGATGATGGCACCATTCCGGGCCTCAAATACGCCGACGAAGACGAGTATATTCTGGTGCGGGCCATCGAAAAATTTTGCTTCCCCGCCATCACCTACACCCTTGAGCGCGTACAACTTCACGACGAGCGTGAGGTCTTGGTGCTCTGCATTCCGCGCAGTCCCCACCGTCCCCACCACGTCTTGCCCGATCCTGCTGATCCGGAGAACAGGAAGGTCTACGTGCGGGTAGATGATAAGTCGGTGCAGGCCAGCAAGGAGGTACGTGAAATCATGAAAGGCGAACGCGCCGACCGGAACGTGCGCTTTAACTACGGCGACAAGGAAAAAGCGCTGATGCATTACTTGGGTCAGAACACCTACGTCACCGTCGATATGTTTGCCGCGTTGGCCAATATTTCCCGCAAAATTGCCTCCCGCACCCTCGTCCTCCTCGTCCTCGCCAACGTCCTCGATATTTTCCCCAGCGACGTTATGGACAGGTACACGGCGAAACAGATGCGGTAAAGAGCGACGCTTTTAAATCAACAGGATCGACCTTAGAAAGAATTTTATCCATCTGCTCTCGCTTCTGTGCGAATAACTCTTTTTCCGACTTGTGCGCTGTCGGTTTCACCATTTCCGGTTGTGTTGTCTGGGCCTTCATAGTGTTAGCTTTTCAGTTGAATCAGAAATGCCTCTGCGGAGCTGTTTGGTCTATATCTGAACCTACCCTGTGTATAAACGCCACTAATATCAAAATAGTTGTTGGCTAAATCGTAGCTGTCTTTTTTCGATAAAAGTCGATTGTAGAATACTTGCCGAAGACTCAATTTGCCTGGCTGGGCGGTTAAACCCTCTGGGTCACTCCCTGTAAAGAATACAGTTTCGTAGGGGTTATTTGACAAAACAGTGAATGGCACGTCGGCAACAGTAGAAAATATCATTTCTACTTGTCCATATCCACTTCGGCTACTGCCATCCAGTTCACCACAGTCAGCAACATCAACCAATGCCATGTTTGTAATCCCATTATAGGGTTCATCAAAGATTATACGCTTGCGTACGCTCATTGTTTTTTCGTTCAGCACCCCTTCGATAACGAAGTCAAATCGTCGTCCGTTGTTGGATGATACTGTGTCAAATTTTTGTGTCATGATTCTTACGTCCTTCAATAGTTGCCTGTATATGACATGACCAAGAACGGAGCACGAAAATGGCTGACTGTTAGGAAAGTGGCAATTAGCTTAAATAAAAATATTCTCCTAGCCAATGTCTTGGATATTTTCCCCAGCGATGTAAGAGTATGTTTTGGATAGGATAAAAGCAAGAGTCCGTCAGTATCTTGGAGTTCCGCAGCTACCAAGATTATGAACGAATCATGTCAATCCTTGACGGACTCTCAATGGCAAGTTATTACCAAAATTCTGAACGACCACCGCAAACGCTGGCATGACTTGCGCACCATCATCGAGGCGATCTTATGGCTCAACTACACAGGGCTGCAATGGCGAGAACTCGACAATCGAATCCGAACACCACCTTGGCAAACCGTCTACTACCACTTTCGCCAATTTTGTAAACGCGGTGTATGGGAACAAATTCTTGATGCACTGGTGGTAGCCGAACGAAAGCGGCAGGCCTGTAAAGAGGAGACGCCGTCTCTATTAGCCATTGATAGTCAATTGGTTAAGATTATGCAATTCATTGAAGCGGAAGTAGGTATCGATGCTTACAAAAAGATTAATGGCCGCAAACGCAACATTGCCGTTGATCGGTTAGGCTTACCTTGGTCGATTGTTGTTACCTCCGCCAATACCTCTGATACTGAAGCGGGTAAACGAGTGGTGGATCAATTACGGGGCAAAGTGCCTCGTCTGGAAGTCATTGCAGCAGACCAAGGCTACAAACTCAGCTTCATTGAGCATGTGGAAGGGAAGCATGGCTGGAAGGTAGAAATTGCACAGAAACCAGAAAGTACGCGTGGCTTTGTACCGAAAAAGAACCGCTGGCCAGTGGAACGTAGCGTTGGCTGCGGTTCCCCGCCGGGACTCAATTTCAGGCCGGTCCGCCGGTGCGGACGGCTGTTTCGAGATGTGGAAAAAACCATAGAGAGTTCGGAAGCGATGCTACGAATTGCCTTCATCTCATCCATAATCAACAGGTTGTAAATCCAAAACATACTCTAAAGACTTCACGCTTGGGGTTGACTGGGTGCTGCTGGCTCACCTTCACTGCGTTTTCAAGGAACAAGACGATCTGAGCATGAAGCCGGGCATCTTCACCGCCTTCTGCCCTGAACGCATCGAATACGTAGTCATGCCCACGGATTCGCCCCAAATGTTGCAGGCCTACGCCGACAAAGGCATCACACTCGTACGGATTCACCGAAAGGTTGACGGGCGGCAACTTGAAATGGGGCCACAAGGCAACCCCATTAGCGGTGAGGCTACGCGTTTTCTGGCGCTATTGACAAAGTACCGGGG
>JACMQE010000148.1 GCA_014377145.1 Glaciimonas sp.
CGTCAAAACCTTCTCCACCAAGCCGAAGCCACCACCGGTTAGTTCCGGCACACTTGTCTTCTTCGGTGTGAATGCCTTCCAATTCACCAACGCAAAAGGCGAAAGTCGCCATGCATGCTACCGCATCGAACCTTTAGCAGGCATGCAATCGTCAACCCCGGAACAAGCAGCCCAAGCAAATCCTAATTACCTGATGGATGAAATTGCCTGTGCGTCTGGCGCAAGGACCAGTCAAGTTCCGTATCAGCGCAAAGCTAGCGGCACCAGGTGATGCCATCAACGACGCCACCGCCATCTGGCCAAATAACCAGTCACAAATTGAATTAGGTAATCTGACAATTAATGCTATGTCACCAGACAGTCTTGCTGCCCAGAAGAAACTCGCATTCAACCCACTATTCTAGTTGATGGTATTGCGTCATCAGCAGATCTGATCGTGTTATCGCGTCCAATTGTGTATAGTTTCAGCGTAAGACGACGCTTTGCTGATCAATAACAGAACAGGTCAGCAATAATAAACACGACGAAACAGAACGTATTTTTGTCGTGTTTATTAGTAAAAGCCAACACCTCCAGCAAGACGGGGTTACCCCAAGTTGTGAGGGGTACGCATTAGCTGCAAGACATTGCATGCTCCCTTTACCAAGATTAGAACCACCGTTTTTTCGGGACGCATTAATAGCTCTTCCCTCATTATCTATGTCAACATTGTGTTCGCGCCAAGGTGCTCCGATCATACCGATTCAAAGAATCTCGTCGAGAAATACCCGGACATCGTCCCCCGGTCAGCCCTTGCGAGCAGAAATACGTACCTCGACGATGGCTCATTTTTCATCCGAGAAGAGGTGGCGCGGCTTGGTCATGTCATTGCTTCAAAATAGTTATCACTAGCTATGTTTATAGTTTCACAATATCACCCAGTCCCTGTGGCGAAAAAACAATACAAATTATTAATAATAAATCGCTATTTTATTGCCCTCCGTATTACCCAATTTCAACCTGGACACAAGATTTTACGATGCAGCACCTGTCGCTAGCCCCATTTTTCTGTTCGGAACGTGGCTGACTATGCAGCCAAAACATGTCGGCGTTGGTGCCGGTACGTCGATATTTTTCCTGTCTTATGCCGCGGTCGTCAATTTGTATGCAGTTCGACTATTTAGGATTTTTAAATGGTATGGCGGGAGGCTTGATCGGTTGTGCTATTGCGATGGTCACGTTGATGATTATCTATCCGGCCGATAGTCGTTGGGTCAAAGTGCGCTTGGTACCGGTGTTGCGGCGCCAGGTGGCGATGGTTGCAATCAGCCATTAACAGAATTAATGGTACGCTTTGAAAGCGGCACCCGCGATCTGGTAGGTCGCTTTGCGATATCGCATTCGATTACCATTGAAGAGGATCGTGAGGTGATAGCATAACTGCTATCGATATGTGAAGTCGGGCGGGTAGTGATTCATTTACTTACGTGAAGATAAGACTAGCGCTGTGACTGTTTCTGACATTTCGGCCGCGCATATGCGCGATTAGCCTCGGCGCAGTAAATATCCAGCATTTGTTTTCGCGTGCGCATGGCAGAACGTGCAATCTGGATAGCACATTGGAGGCAATCTTGCGGGCTTATTAATGCTTGCCAGGCGGCATCAGCGATAGAAAGTTATGCTTCGGTACTGGCGAATTTGTATTTGATTCGGACGTCATTGCTTGAGCATAATTTACCTGCTTCCCTTATAAATAATTCTTCAGAACAGAGCGCCCGGTAAATTTCTATTTTTGTAATTGCTATTTTTTCAATTACCAATCCAGAAAAACTATCCACTCATCACCCCATTTCCCACAACCTACCATCCGTCGTAATCACCGCCGTCTTAAGAGTTTTTCCCACAAAAACTTGCTCAACAGCCATCCGGTAAGCACTCAACTGCGCTCGATATCTAGAGCGTTCGCTGTCTAGCAACTGGCGCTTATAATCCAAAATCCAGACTTCCTCAGCAAA
Source organism: Glaciimonas sp. (assembly GCA_014377145.1). The sequence continues at coordinate 1,995 of JACMQE010000148.1, forward strand.
TATCACAACCCGATCAAAACGTAGCAAAACATCCGTTATTACTTCCATCTCATTGCGAGCAGCAAGATGTAAGCTCGGGTTGAAAAAATGCACAAGCGACGGCTCTGTCAATATGATCCTGGCCTGTTTTTGCACAGCCAAAGCTAACGCTAATGTACAGGGCAACCAACGTGCGATCGTAGCAGCATCCGGTACCGTAATTGGCCAATGTCCATGTTGCGTCAATCTCTCCAACAAAGCATGCAAGGCCACGCCTTCATCAATGGCATCGTTATTGATCTCATTAATTACTGCTAATGGCGGCAACGCCTCTTCGCACAACAACGTGACAAGCGTTGATTTCAGAGGAACTGGTACTGGATCAAACACCGGCAAATCAAAACCAGCCTCACACTCTACACCAACCGTCAGAACAGCACCGTCCGTACCTACTCCTACATCTATTTCCGGCACCCATTCCAGACGCGCATACCAACTTCCCTCATTCACTCCACCGACCGCACTCCTATGCCCACCTGCAACACCGCTAATAATCAGTAACTGCTTGGCACGGGTCGTGGCGACATACAGCAAATTCCAGTCCTCCTGTGCCTTAAAGCTTTCTTCCGCAGCAAACAAAGCATCACGCGCTACCCCCCTTTCAGCAGCACGGCCAAACGCAGAAAAATGCACCGGCGCATCAGCGTCTTGCGGCCAGTCGCACAAAATCCCGATATCGTCCCTAGCAGGATCAATATGATTCGCGTCCAGCAAGACCACCACCGGCGCTTCCAATCCTTTCGCGCTATGCACCGTCAGGATCTGCACGGCGTCGATTGAGGTATCGATGCTGGCCTCGTCAGGGGCATCACTTTCGGCTGTATTTTGCATTACCCGCAATGCATCGATAAATTTCGGTAAACTGGGATAACGTCCCGCGTCCATGTCCAATGATAGCGCCACGAATGCCTCAATATTACTAATCGCCTGGCTCCGCGTCATGGGGCTAGCAGCCTGCGCATAACGTTCAATCAATTGTCCTTGATGCAACATCACATCCAGCAAATCATGCACCGGTAAACGCGGTGATAATGCCAGCCAGTGCGTCAGAAAATGCGCGGCACGTTGCAATGCGGCTGAAGGATGGCGCGCATCTGCATCATCAGCGTAAACCTGAGTCAATGCCAGCAGCCGCGACCACCAACCACACTCAGCACGCTGCGCCAACCTAATCAAATCATCATCGGTAGCAGAAAAAATCGGTGATTTTAGTATATGCGCCAATGCGCGATTATCGTCGGGGGTAATCAAAAAAGTCAGCAACGCAATCAGGTCAGAAATCTCCAACGATTTCAGCAAACCACCGCGTCGATCAGATAGAAACGGAATACCGGCGTTACGTAACGCGTTTTCGTAAGCGCCTAAGTGCGTGCGTTTTTTTACTAGCAGCATGACATCTGACCAACGCATAGTCCGGCTGCTGCTCCCATTCCTAATCTGTATTTTCTGATATGCCACGATTAGTGCCTGCGCGACACTCTGTCCTTCTCCACGCCGCCGCGCATCCTCAGATCCTTCCCGCGCGGTGGTAAGCGGATTACGCAACCCTAACTGCATAGGCGTGTACGCTTCCTCACTTGGCTCAGCAACATCAGAAATGATCTGTTTCACCAATGGCAAACGCCAAACAGCACCGCTGTCTTCCCTCAACGTGGTTTGTGCCGAAAACAAAGGATTATCATAAAAACTGATATTCAATATATCAATAATCGCCGTTGCATTACGCCGGGTCTGATTGGCTTGTAGCATCGTTGCACCCTGCCGTTGCAGTAAATCGCGTGCAGCCACAAATACGCGTGGTTCAGCACGCCGGAAGCGATAAATCGACTGTTTGGGATCACCCACTACGAACACGCTCGGCTGTCCATTATCCTCACAATA
>JACMQE010000149.1 GCA_014377145.1 Glaciimonas sp.
GCACTATTTGGGCTGGAGCATATTTACCGGCCAGGGTACTGGTATAAAAAAGTCGGTGTGATGTTATTGGAACTATCCAATGCTGGGCAAACGCAGGGTAGCTTGTTTGATCCGCAGGGTGACGAAGCCAAACGCTCGGCCAAGTTGATGAAGACCTTGGACTTAGTTAACAGAGATTTAGGGGCAAATTCACTCAGTATCGCTTCTTGTGGCATGCAAAAGCGCTGGAGCATGCGAGCAGAGAAGAAATCTCCAAAATATACGACGCGTTGGGATGAGACTCCGTTGGCGTTGGCGAAGTAATCGATCGTTAAAAGTAAAGTGGCTGGTAAAGTAAATCAGATTGCCGGTAAAAATTTCCTTTGATTAACATCATGGAGACCCACCTAGTTGATTAAAGTCACGCTATTGAAAAAATTAAATGCGTAAAAATGCGCTATTACGCTGGTTTAAAATGGCTGCCTAGAAAGTTTGCAATCAGGGAACCCCGCGTCAATGAAAGCGCTCAGCGCTGTTAAGAGAAGTTATCCACATCTCTATCAACAGAAAGCTTGGATAAGTTTTTGGGGGGGAAGTGAGGTATTTATATTTCTCAATTGGTGAATCCGTCAGAAAATAAAGCAAACTTCGTATATTGAAATTTCTCAAAAGAATTTATTCTTGCCCAACGGCAGAAGTGAGCGCCAGATTGGATTACACTCAAGCCAATCAATCGCACCGCATGTCGATTGAACGCACTTCAATTCATCTTTCATTCCTCATGAATCAAACTTATCTTAGAACTTTTATTTGTTCATTATTTTTTCTTGCAGTGGCAGGCTGCTCGCCTATCGCGCCAAAGCCTAATGCCGAACCAGCTAATAATCGCGACAACAGTAAAAACAGTGACTACCATCCGGTCATTCTTGTCTCGCTCGATGGTTTTAAACCCGATTACCTTCGTCGTGGTGTGACACCCAATCTCAATCAACTTGCCGCCAATGGCGTGCGTGCGGAGGCGATGCGTCCGTCCTTCCCATCGATTACCTTTCCCAATCACTACACGTTGGTGACAGGTCTGCGTCCAGACCGAAACGGCATTGCACGTTGGTGACAGGTCTGCGTCCAGACCGAAACGGCATTGTGGGCAATACGATGGAAGACGCCAACATTGCGGGTGTGCGTTTTAGTTTAGGGAACCAGGCAGCGGTCATTGATCATCGTTGGTGGGATCAAGCGGAGCCAATCTGGGTCACTGCAGAAAAGAATAAAGTTACTACGGGCATTATGTTCTGGCCTGGTTCGGAAGCGTCGATCCATGGCGTGCTCCCGTCCGAATACAAACCCTTTGATAGCAAAGTCACTTCGGACAGCCGTGTCGACACCATGCTGAGCTGGCTAGATAAACCTGTTGCGACACGTCCTGGCTTTCTGACCGTATATTTTGAAGAGGTCGATCACGCTGGTCATGAATATGGGCCTGATACTGAACAAGTGACCAACGCAGTTGCTCACCTTGATCTCGCCGTCGGTCGACTCATAGCGGGTCTACAGTCACGATACATTAACGCCAATATCGTGATCGTCTCTGATCATGGCATGGCTACGACAAGTTCTGAAAGGACGATAGCGCTAAACCAGGTTGCCACCCCATCACGTTACCGTGTCATTACCTCTGGCACCTATGCCGGTATCGAAGCCAATGCTGGTCAAGAGGATGCGTTGGCGGGTGAACTGTTAAAGACGCATGAACATATGCAATGTTGGAAGAAAGAGGATATTCCTTTGCGTTTCCATTATGGAAAAAACCCGCGTGTGCCGCGCTTTGTTTGTCTGGCCGATGTCGGTTGGCTGATTGTTTCAGGTGGCAAGAACGGCAGACAGTCCAGCGGAGGCGCACATGGATATGACAATTTGTCTCCAGAAATGCAAGCACTGTTTATTGCAAGCGGTCCTGCATTTAAACAAGCGATGGTGTTACCAGCGTTCGATAATGTGGATGTCTATTCATTATTAATGAAGCTAATTAATGTTCCCGCATTGCCGTCTGATGGAACAATCCTGCCAATTCAACCTGCGCTAATGCTCCAGTAATCTACACATTAAAGAAATTGACATGCTGCTACAACACGATGGTTATGAGTTTCACGATATCGATAAAAATCACTATCGCTACAAAGGCACGATTGACATTGCGCAAGCGCGAGTCAATTGGACGGCAGAGGTGTCACTTAATGATGTTGTTAAAGGATCGCTAAAGGGAACACTGCAAGGTATTAGCGATGATGAAGGGCCGGTAAGAAGAGCCGTTGATCTTGCTGTTAAGGCAGCGATTCAATCGTCTGCTGGGAAATTCGTGCCTTGATCGGATTTTTATACCTTAAAGTTTCGTGAAAAGAGTAGTTTAAATATGCGTGCAATGCCAGCATGTTGACATTTTCTTGTATTGGATCATCGGTGGAACAGATAGAAAAAGAGAAATGAATATGGAGACCGCACAAATGTCGGCACTACAAACTTATGAATGTCTGCATGTCTTCGCTGGGGCAAGTCGCAAAGGTGCATCATTTAAGGGGTGGGGCGGGCCGGTGATTGAATGGCCCAGTAAAAAAGCCCCCGAGGTTGAATTTGGTACGTGGAAGTGTGATGCAGGCAACCCATATAATGGCGGGGTGGTTAGATTTCAATGCCAGCCTTTTACTTTGCTCATGTATGGTGCGAACTCGAAGGATATGCGATCCAAAGATAAAACTACGCATTTTGGCTTCGCTGGTCTGGCGCCACAAGGACGTCTCGGAATAGCACGTTTACCAGAAGGTTGTGACGCGCGCGAAATTTTTATCAATGGAGGTTGGACGCCACCTTGCCTAAATGAATTGACCTCGTCAATGTTATCTTTAATGCAGATGAGTAATCTGACATTCTCTCAACTCGCAGAACAAATCACATGTACCAAAAAAGAGATCTGCGATGGTTACGGTATTTCTCAGTCGCTATTTGGTGAAACACTAGATAGTTGGCCAATGCTTGAAGCGATTCAGTCGGCTCTCAATGTGGCTGACACTAAATTGAAATTATTGCGGGATCAAAGCAAAGCAGACCGTTATCAGCAAACGCTGGAAGCGGTGAGGTTGTCAATTGCAACACTACAGGCCAATGGCAAGGAAATTACACCCAGTGCCATCGCGGTCTTTCTTTTAAATGAGCCCAATGAGACAGCGCACGTAGTTAAAGAGAAAATCAGGGGGTTGAAAAGAATTTTGGGCAACGACTATCACCAAATGTTGGGATGACGGTTTTGTACGAAGTCTGCGTGCTAATTTGTGCCAACAGAAGCGCTCTGACTGACTAAGTCAGGTTGTTACTGGCTTCGTAAAAGCGCGTAAATCTGGAGCACTTGCAACTTCAATATTTTCCATCTTGTTGCAAAGATATAATAATGCGCCGCTCAACGAATATTTGCTCAACCATAAATACGGTGAGTGGTCACAAACGTCGCATCGCGGATTTGCAGGATTCGATTCATGTGCTGCAGTGGGACGAAAAGCGAATGTGAAGACGGCGACGCGACCGCGCACAATCGGCCAGAAGCTGCCGCTCACGTTGGCCGCGCGTCAGTCAACATCTACACCCAAGAACTTGACAGAGCTGAATGCTTCGCGAC
>JACMQE010000011.1 GCA_014377145.1 Glaciimonas sp.
CACCACCTGTTGCGGGCCATACAAATGGCCCGCAACGGAAATGCATTTCCGTGGCGGAACGCTCAAGAATCGGCGTTGTCTTCAATTTCTGAAACGTATTGCCACCGTCGGTGCTCACAGCCAATCCGGTTAAAAGTCGATAACGTATGTTGTGGCCCAGCCCAAAGCCAACGTAGTACATAAAGAGGCTTCCATCTTCTGTCTGCACCACCGAAGTTTGAAATACGCCGTTATCGTCGAAGGCGCCGGGAGCGCCGACGTCAAGCACAGGTTGCTGCGAAACTTGCAACACGCGCAAGGGATTTTCTGGATCTACATCGACATAGCCGATTCGACCAACGCCGTGCGCATCACGGCACTGCACGTATAGCCGCAAACTTCCGTCTTTTAAAAATAATGGCGTAGGGCAACTGGCATATTTTCTTGACCACCACAAATCGCCGCTCGGCTGCCATACGACACCGAGTTTTTTCCATTGCATATTACTTCTCCGCCAGTTTAAAAAAACGGCGCGCGGATATTTTTGCCGCCTCTGGCTGCAAGCCCCCGAACAACACATTTGGCCCAGTATCTTTGACGATGCTCACCCCAAGTCCGATCCAGTTGTCCTCGCCAATAGTGACATTGTTAGCCAGCGTAGCATTCACGCCCATGAAGGTATTGCAACCAATATTGCAAAAGCCGGAGATCACAACATGTGAAGCAATAAAGCAATGGTCCTGGATGACAGAGTGGTGTCCCACGTGATTGCCGCTCCACAAAACAACATTGCTGCCAACGCGAACAAATGGCTGCAAGGTATTGTCCTCGAAGATAAAACAGTGCTCGCCAATTTGAACGTTGTGCCAAACAAAGGCCCGGCTACTGACGTAACTCGCGGCACGATACCCCTTGGCTTTGGCTGCCTGGTAGAGACGAGTGCGTAGACGATTTAGCTGCGTGTAGACCAGCGCGGCATAAAACTCCACCTCACTTGGATCAAAGGCGGCTTCTATTTGCTCAAACGCAACTATGGGCAGGCCGAACAATTCCGTCCGTTTAAGGTACGCCAACTCGACCGCGAACCCGACAACTTCATACTCGGAGTCGTGGGTAAAGCATTCATAGGCGACTTCTGCAAACGCGCTATCCCCAATGATCACGATTTTTCTTGTTTTTATCATGGCGCTTTTTTTAGGGCCGCGTAATCAGCACATCTTCTCGGCGGTTCGCCATAGGAAGTTCTGGGTTCTGTGGAAGTACATAAGCATCAAAGCCTTGCGAGCGTGCACGCTGGAGCAAGGACATAACGACGGCATCGTCAATCTGGTCGTGCTCTATCTGGCTAAATTCCACTCTAGGACGTTCGTTTGTTTTCATGAACTCTTGGTGGAAACGAACGCCGGCCTCACTTGCAAAAAAACGTTTGCGCTTGGAGATGTTTGGAATGTCGCCAATCAACATCTGTCCGCCCGGGGCCAACAATGAAAGCGAAACATCCAGAAATCTGAAAAATGCAGTGTCGACGAACACATAGTGCAGCACGCTGTAGCAGACGATAACATCGACCGCGCCTTTGTAACGGCCGATTAGATCAGGGCAATTAGGATAGAGCGCGGACACTTTTTCGATGAACGGATCGTCAGGTAACAAGTCCAGCATCTCCTTGCTGTCTATAAGCACAAGTTTATGCTCCTGGGCACGACATAAATCGATCAGCATTATGGGCAAGTCGCTGCAACCAGGGCCAATGTCAAAAATGCATCGGTTCACAGCTTCAAGGCGTGTCAGTTTCTGAAGGATGTCTGCAAAAATAGCTGCTTCAAAACCTTTTCGATATGAATCAGGAAAGCCAATTCGCTGATATTTGGATAGCGAACTGTCACTGGCAAGACGACGAAAATATTCGTAGCCAGTATTTCCAGATTGATTGTTTGAGTCCATTAATTCTATTCACTTTTTGGATTAGCTGGCCAATGAACTAATGCGGCAATAACTCGATCAACATCCGCCTGGGTCATCTGCGGGTAGCAAGGCAATGTAAGGACCTCGTTAGCCAGTTGCTCCGTATTTGGCAAATGGACACTAGTAAATAATTTTCCAAAAACAGGTTGCCGATGATCTGGTATTGGATAATGGACCTCTGTAGCAATACCGTGCTCACGAAGGTGCCGACGAAGGCTATCTCTCTCTATGCAGCGAACCACATATAAATGAGCAACGTAATTCTCTTCGCCAACAGGAGGGGAAAATATTAAAGGGTTTTTAATTCGGGTCGAATATTCTGAGGCAATACTGCGACGACGAGTATTCCAACCGTCTAGATGTGGAAGGAATTCTGACAAAATAGCTGCCTGCATCTCATCGAGTCGGCTATTACATCCGCCCGCCAACTCAACTTGGTACTTGGTGGACCAGCCATACTGCCTTAAACTTCGAAGTTTTTGATCCAATTCGATATCATTACATACCACGGCTCCACCGTCACCAAGAGCCCCAAGATTTTTTGTTGGATAGAAACTAAAACATCCCACATTCCCAAAACTACCCACCTTTTTGCCGTTGATGCAAGCTCCATGCGCTTGCGCACAGTCCTCTATTAGTATTACTTTCGCAGCCTTACATATAGCTGAAATTTCAATGATATTTGGATTAGCACGCCCATACAAGTGAGTCACGATAATCGCTTTTGCCCCTTTTTCAATGGCTAGTACAACTTCTGCTTGCGTAACCATCTGAGTGTTAACGTTAACATCCATAAACAAGGGGATGCTTCCGGTAGCTAAGATTGCCGTGGTGCCATACATTCCAGCATTGGCTACTGTCGCTACTTTGTCGCCACCATTTATACCTAGAGCTCGTAGCGCCAGTTCGAGTGCATCTGTTCCATTTGCAACGCCAATGCAATAATTAACCCGTATATATTCAGCAAATGCCATTTCAAAACCAATGACTTCAGGACCAAGGACAAGCCAAGCACGATCCAATACGCGTTTTATAGCGGCATCAATGGCAGCCCTATAAAATCCTAAATGAGCGGATAGATTATTAATTAGCATCGACTCTCTCTTGTGTTGAGCTGGTATTTTCTAGCTAGTCCGGGACAAAATCTGTCGAAAATTAATTTTTTAAATTGCCCGGTGATCGAACCGCGCACCTTCGCCGTTTGCTGAACGAGGCTAAATGTTAACAATAACTGCAGTGGAATGCAGCACCATAGCAGAAAAACAGCTGAGTTTCAGACACAGTATCGTCGCCACCCTCTAAGACGTCTAAGTGAGTCGGTCCCGTCTCGGAACTCGTGAGCGCTCCAAAGAGCAGTCGAATAATCCCGGCCCCAAACTGGAACATGCTTCAAAGTTACCGAAATACCCAGCGAACAGAGCATAAGGCAGAATCCTCTCAAGGGCCGCTTGCAGATAGATATTAACCTCGGCCCGCGACAGCGGTACCAAGCACAATCAATCCCACGCCTATCACTCTTTGGAATGTCAAAGGCTCGCCTAAAAGCCAACCACTTAGTAGAACCACCACGACGAAATTCAAACTCATAAATGGGTAGGCATGACTCAAATCAAATTTCGTCATGGCAGCCATCCACGCGAGCGATGCCAAAAAAGCAGCAGCGAACCCGGAAAAAATTACAGGGTCAACGAGAAGAAGAAGAAGAAATTTTAGCTTTTCAAAGGAATCCACCGGGAGTGGTCCAAATTTCACGATCCGCCATTTAAGAATAAGCTGCCCATAAACAGTAAACACGATTGTCGCAACAATATAAAAATAATCGAGAGGACGTGTCACAATATTTACTCAAATACGGCCAAGCCAAAACGGGTCTTACCATATCCGTTCCCATTATACAACATATATCGTTGACCTTTATTTTCAAAAACGAATGGGTATTCGATCATCTCTGAATCCCACCCTGTTTTGGAGACGTCGATTCCCACTTGCCCATCGAGTCGCTCCCACTGGCGACCATCTTCGGATTCCGCATATCCAATACGATAGGACTGGCCTCGAAAGGAGTACCACATCCTCCATCGGTGATTGTCACGAATCACCGAGGGACGAGAGATTGCATATTCGTGATCATTTGCAAAATCAATCGACACGAAACCGTCCCTGCGCCAATTTATGCCGTCAGAAGATTCTGCATATTTTATATGGTATCTGTGTTCCGGTTTTCCTTTGCGCATTCTCCAACCCGTGCACGACAGATACCACATTCGCCAAAAATCCTCACCCGGCAAGACACAACAGCTTGCACAAAAATGAGGCTCATGCATAGTGCGGTCAACAATTGGTCCTTCAAAAAGGCGCTCCCATCTGCCATTGGAGTTCCTTCTTGCGACTCCAACAGCGTTTCTAAATGGGACGGTAACGCCCAAATTGAACCCAACATAATACATTAAGGCATTCTCAGCCGTCGAAACTACCCAAGACGCTAGCGCACCACTATCATCAAAGGCCCCCAAATTTCCCGGCGAAAGAAGAGGCTCAGTATCTAGATGTAATATCTGCTTAGGGTTATTCAGATCCAGTAAAAGTGAGCCCGTGTAAGATCGGTTCCCCTCATCCCGCGAACTAAAGTAAACACGAAAAATATCGCCCTCAATGTGCTCAGCGAATGGCATTGCCGCGTGCGTCGTCATCCATGGGATGGTTCCGTCCGGCTCAAAAACTTGACCTAGCTTCTTCCAATGCATGAATTCTAAATATTCTTCAATCGCATGCTCGGTACACGAGAGCACGCTGTCGCAGCACCACTATGGGCGCCAAAGTTACCAGCGCCAGAAAGAGAAAAAAACATCCACATCATCATGTATTTTCTGCCGATAGTTATATGGCTGCCAAGCGTCCCATTCACTTTATAAAGTAAAACTCCCATCTCTACACCTTGGAATATTAGGGCACACGAATCAATTAATATATCATCTTTGGTTAGCAAATGATGCCCAACATGACGACCAGCCCGCGAGGTCAAATATCACCCATTTTTTTGAATGCTTGAAGGGGATTGTTATCGAAGACGAAACACCCATCATAAATAACATCAGTGTGTGCAACAGTCGCGGGAGTAGTCGCATAGCCTATCAAAATATAACCTCCGTCCTCAGAATATTTCGTTCACCAGAATTCATTTACACCTGAATACGCTGTCGCAGAAAAAAGTCATATCTATCGCACAGCTAGCCTCTTTCACCATCACGAACAGCACGACAATGAACCTCCGTCGAATCCATCTAACAGGCTGCTGAAATACTGGTTTACGTTCCAAAATTCGTCGCAAGCAATGCTCACTACCCCTTCCCTGCATCGAAAAAATCGCTTGTAGCCCGTTCTACGCTGTCGCGATTTTTCTCTGGCTGTGTCGAGATAGGTATTTCAGCAGCCTGCTAAGCCTCATCAAGATGAATATAATAACTTTAGACGGTGAGCTGTTTTAGGAAATAGTGATGCGCAATCGCGACGGTATCCTATATTACGAAAATTAGAATTTTTTACTCAACAAACCTTTCTCACTAAGATAGTGAATTCATACAGGTCATAGTCGTGTAGCAGTGCTACGTTACGAGAGTATCGTCGTTTACAGAGTTCAAACAAAGATGCCGGGTCTGGATAGAATAGATGCGGCTGCATATGCTCGGCATCGGAATAAGATGTCAAGCAGTTGAAGGAAAATCCGAGCCGGCTTGTCTCATTAAGCACATTGAGGTTGCATTCGACATAGCTACGCCACTCCTCATACGAATTCTGCAATCGAATATTGAAGATACCGCTTGCAACACCATAGTCCGCGACCTGATCCGGCTCGCTCGACAAAATGAACCGGAGTGCGTCATTTTTACTGTGGCGCCGTCTACCAGCCTCAATCATTTTTTCTGAAATATCGATGCCAGTATAGCGATAGGAGGGGTACTCTTGCGCCAAGAAATCACATAGCGCCCCATAGCCACACCCTATTTCATTTATGGAAAAATGACCCGGTCCATTGATTATTCTGCACAGCTGGCGAAACCGAAGCATTTGACTTTGTTCACCATTCCAGTCAACCCCCTGAGCACTCTCCCCATGAGCCACCAATTTTTTCGAATAGTAGTCTGCAACCTCGGTTAGAATATGTTTATGATGGTCAGACATTATCAAGCCTTTGACGCGCCATTCCAATATTAATTGCTTCCTCAAGTAACTCATGGGCAGATACACCTCGATGTCTCGCCTCATCATATAACTTAATCTTTGTTTTCTCAGTCACACCCTCCAGTTGGCCAAAATACCGGGTCCTAGCCGAACCACCTCTGTAGCCCTTGTGAGGTAAATCAATATTCATCTTCGGCAATCCCGCAGATGGAGTGAAGGAAATAAGATAGAAGCAATTTCGCAATAC
>JACMQE010000150.1 GCA_014377145.1 Glaciimonas sp.
AAACTCTACGCGTACTCGGACGACATTCGAGATTGCATCTAAACGGTTGTCTGCGGATGTGATCAATTTGAATATTTCAGCGTCCAGTGCCAGTAAAGGGGAATCGCTACTAGACACCATCGACAATCTGGCTGCTATGCACGCTGATATGTTCGTGGTACGCCATTCCCAGTCGGGGGCGCCTTATCTAATTGCCAAGCATCTGATCGATACCAAGCAATCGCATGTGCACGTAGTCAATGCGGGCGATGGTCGGCATGCCCACCCTACGCAAGGCTTGCTCGACATGTACACGATTCGTCACTACAAAAAAGATTTCACCAATCTGACGGTGGCAATAGTCGGCGATATTCTGCACAGCCGGGTTGCCCGCTCTGACATTCATGGTCTAACAACTTTGGGTGTGCCCGAAGTCCGGGCGATTGCACCACGAACGCTGTTGCCAAGCGGACTAGAGCAAATGGGCGTACGGGTTTTCACCGATATGAACGAAGGTCTGAAGGGCGCGGATGTGATCATCATGTTACGTCTACAAAACGAACGTATGACCGGTGCATTGCTGCCATCGGCGCAGGAGTTTTTTAAGAATTACGGCTTGACGCCAGAGCGCCTGGCGTTGGCAAAACCAGATGCTATTGTGATGCATCCAGGGCCGATGAATCGCGGCGTTGAAATTGATTCTGCCGTCGCAGATGGTGTCCAAGCGGTGATTTTGCCACAGGTAACTTTTGGAATTGCGGTACGGATGGCGGTGATGAGTATTCTGGCTGGAAATTAAGTTTTCCGTAAAATACCTGAACAAGAAAAATAAAACATGAAACTACACATTAAAAACGGCCACTTGATCGATCCTGCAAATGGTATCGATGCCAAGCATGACCTTTACATCGCCTACGGCAAAATTGTCGGTGTGGGCCAGCTTCCCGCCAATTTTACTCCCGACAAGATCATTGATGCCATTGGTCTGATTGTAGGCCCTGGTTTGGTTGATTTGAGCGTGCGTTTGCGTGAACCTGGTTATGAGTATAAAGCCACGCTAGAATCCGAAATGCAAGCCGCCATGCAAGGCGGTGTGACAAGTCTGGTGTGTCCGCCAGACACTGATCCAGTGCTGGACGAGCCGGGTCTGGTCGAAATGTTGAAGCATCGCGCCAAATCGCTGAATCAGGCACACGTCTATCCACTCGGCGCACTGACAGTGGGACTAAAAGGGCGTGAGCTGACCGAAATGGCCGAGCTGACCTATGCCGGTTGTATCGGTTTTGCGCAAGCGGATGCGCCGATTCTGGATACGACCGTACTATTGCGTGCCTTGCAATATGCACAGACGTTCAATTACACTGTTTGGTTGCGTCCACAGGATCCATATCTTGGTCACGACGGCATCGCTAATATTGGGGCGGTGGCTTCGCGCTTGGGTTTATCTGGCGTGCCAGTTATGGCAGAAACCATCCGTCTGTATACGATTTTTGAGCTGGTACGGGCGACTGGTGCACGCGTGCATTTGTGCCGGATTTCGTCCGGTGCGGGCGTTGCACTAGTGCGTCAGGCTAAAAAAGAAGGGCTGCCGATCACTTGTGACGTTGGTGCGCATCACGTTCATATGACTGAAATCGATATTGGTTTCTTTGATTCGAATGCCAGAATGACGCCGCCGTTCCGTTCACAACGCGACTGCGATGCGATTCGTCAAGGATTGCTAGATGGCACGATAGACGCGATTTGCTCCGATCATACGCCGGTCAATGATGATGAAAAATTGCTGCCGTTCGGCGAAGCCACACCCGGCGCGACCGGTCTTGAGTTGCTGTTATCTCTAGTCCTCAAATGGGCTGAAGAAAACGTCGCATCGTCAGAGCAACCACTTAGTCGTGCGTTAGCAAAAATCACTACCGATGCCGCACGGGTTGCCGGTTTGTCAGCAGGTCAACTGGGGATAGGCAGTATTGCGGATATCTGCCTATTTGATCCGGCGGTACGCTGGACGGTAGAGGCCAAGAGCTTGGCAAGCCAAGGCAAACACACGCCGTTTTTGGGTTACGAACTGAGGGGGCAGGTAAAGGCCACCATCGTTGCCGGTCACATTGCTTACGAACGGGCGGCTGAACAGGCATGATCGCCTATCGCTTGCTGCGAATAATTACTCACCTATTCGCCGGACTGGCAACGTGTACTTTTGTTTTTCCGTTTACCGATGTCGCCTACCGTCATTGGCGGATTCGAAACTGGTCGATGAAAGTATTAACCAGTTGCAAAGTGACTTTGGAGATTCAAAATCCCCATCGTCTCGATGCGCCATCAAGAAGGGCATTGATTATTGCCTATCATGTGTTATGGCTGGATATTTTTGTGATCAACTCGACTCAGCCTTGTCGTTTTGTCGCCAAGTCAGATATCTGCGACTGGCCACTGATTGGCTTGTTATGTGCGCAGGCCGATTGCACGGGGTAAGCAACGGGATGTACGCCGGATTTTCCAGGGTTTGGTCAGCATTATTCATGTGGTGAGCACGTCGTCTTCTTTCCCGAGGGCACGACCGCAGCACAAGGGGCGATATTGCTTTTTCATGCGCATTTGTTCGAGGCGGCGGTTGACGCTCAGGTTCCGATCCAGCCGTATGCATTGTGCGACGTTAACCGCAGACGGAAATTTGCATCTGGCTGCAGACTTTATCGGTGACATGACCTTCGCACAAAGTATGATTATCATCATGAAAGCACCGCCAATGAAGGCTGAATTGATTCAATTGGCATCGATTGAAACTTTAGAATTACATTAGGTGGCATCTGTCAGCAATTGCGCATGCAGCTATTGCAGAGACCTTGGGGCAAACGCTGCCGGAAAAGCAGGCCGTTATTTTGCAACCCTTGCTAGATAAGTTGATCCGTTGGTCTTAAATAAATCTGTAAATCCTGATGTTGATGTACGGGAAGGGTGATTCAGTGGACTTTGTGGCATATTGAAGGCTGCGAGTCTCTCAATGTACTAAAAGTTTAGTAAGCACGCAGACCACGAATCAGCTAAATGCGCATAAATCCATCGCATATTTACCCTGGTTTTTGTGCTTGCCGACAGGTAACCTGAAATAATGCTCTATCTTGCAATCGCACGGCAGTCAATTTCCCACCCCATACACAACCAGTGTCTAGGCCAATCAGGTTAGGTCGCAGCATCAGTCCTAAAGTTGACCAATGGCCAAATACGATAGTCACGTCGGTGGTTTTTCGCCCAGGAGCATCAAACCATGGCAAATAACCAGGTAGAGAAGTGCCCGTACCTTCCTTTGTAGCAAATTCCATCTTCCCATTCTCGGTACAAAAACGTAGCCGGGTCAGTGCATTGATGATGCAGCGCAAGCGAAGAGTGCTTTGAAGCGTATTGTCCCAGTGTGTCGGCTCATTGCCATACATTTCATGTAAAAATCTAATCCAATCAGGCCCTTGCAGAACAGTTTCGACTTCCCGCGCCAGAGCCAAAGTCTGGCTTACCGACCATTGCGGCAACACCCCCGCGTGCAATATTAAATGACCCTCCTCAAACAGTGCTAGCGGCCGATGCCGCAACCAATCCAGCAACGCATGACAATCTGGTGCATCGAGCACCTGCGCAAGCGTGTCTTGCCGATGCAATTTGCGGACTCTATGCGCTGCTGCTAGCAAATGGAGATCATGATTACCCAACACTGTTTGTGCACGATCTCCTAATGAACGTAGTAGACGTAATGTCGCCAGCGAATCTGGCCCCCTATTCACCAAATCGCCAACAAAAATCAACCTGGCATTTGGCGTAGCAGCGTCGATACGCGCTAATAATGCGACCAGGCTTTGATGGCAGCCTTGCAGATCGCCGACAGCGTATATGTCTGAATGAATAGGGGTCATTAATGTTTGATGCATTGAATAAATTCTAATACGTTATTGTAGAAGGAATAGGTTCTTGCATTGCGTTTATACCTTAGCAAGTCGATTTTCGCTTCTCCTAGTAGTACATAGCCTACATCTCAGCATTGGTTTGAGCTATAAACAAACCACGCTACGCCACTTACTTGCGAACAGGAAATATTTCCGTTACCAAATTTAAAAGTAGCTAGCGTTACTTATATTAAGTGGAACACTTTTGGTTGAACTTTCTAATTAGTTAAAGCTAGCTCTCCATAAGGGAATGCTAGCTTTAACCTTATTCAGGAATATCAAATACTTCTGATAGCGGAACGTATATAACACGTTAATTAAGTGTTATTAAATTTTCATGGGCACTTTCTTTACTTGCGATGGTCCGATTTTCAATCGTAACCAATTAGTAGTTACTTGCAACAAAACGTTACATTAGCTCACTTTTTCATAGCATTGTGTCACTAAATGTTTTTTTAATATTTTAATCCTTGCGATAATTTGCGACAATAGCAAATAATTTTTGTCTAATCTTAAATTTCGGTGCATTTGTATTTTAATGTTTTTTTATATCAATAACTAACCGTTTTGTTTGACTCATTCAGGGCAATCCTATGATTTTAATTACTGGCGGAGCTGGGTTCATCGGTTCTAATTTTGTAATTGACTGGTTCGCAAAAAATGATGAGCCAGTAATTAACCTTGATAAATTGACTTACGCAGGTAATATTAATAATCTTGCCAGCGTTATTAATGACCTCCACCATACTTTTGTGCAGGGTGATATCGGCGACACTGCACATGTCGCTGCACTAATGGTGCAACATAAGCCCCGTGCTGTCGTCCATTTCGCCGCAGAAAGCCACGTTGATCGCTCGATCCATGGCCCTGCAGCATTCATCGAAACCAATGTTAATGGCACCTTCGGCTTGCTGGAAGCAGTGCGTGCGCACTGGACCGCATTGCCCGCAAATGACAAGGCCGTCTTCCGTTTCTTACATGTTTCCACGGACGAGGTGTACGGAACGCTCGGCCCTGACGATGCACCTTTCACAGAAATTAGCCAATATGTTCCTAATAGCCCCTATTCAGCATCCAAAGCCGCATCAGACCACCTCGTCCGGGCATATCACCAAACTTATGGCTTACCGACGCTTACTAGTAATTGCTCTAACAATTACGGCCCCTATCACTTCCCAGAAAAGCTCATCCCGCTTATTATCACTAATGCCCGTGCAGGCAAATCCTTGCCAATTTATGGCGACGGGCAACAAGTGCGCGACTGGCTTTATGTCAGCGATCACTGCGCTGCACTTCGCCGCGTGCTGGAAGCTGGGACACCGGGCGAGGTTTACAACATCGGTGGCTGGAACGAAAAAGCCAATTTGGATGTGGTCCACATGTTGTGTGACATTCTTGATAAACTCGAACCTAGAAGCGCCGGCAGCTACCGTGATCAAATTACGTACGTTACTGACCGTCCAGGCCATGACCGTCGCTACGCCATTGATGCGCGCAAAATACAGCGCGAGTTAGGCTGGAAGCCAA
>JACMQE010000151.1 GCA_014377145.1 Glaciimonas sp.
ATATTGCAAGGGAACAACTTACAACTTCACAATAGGCCAACCTAGTAGGAAGAAAATATCCTCCTACCCAACCACCTATTAATATCGATTACTCGGCGTTGGCAGTGCCGTTTTCCTTGTCGTCCGGGCTGTTATTTTTGTTACCGTCGTCGGTAGGATTATCAACTTCAGCAGCCTCAGGAACAGCAACGACAGCTGGTGCTTCTGCGCTTTCTTCGACCGGTTCTTCAACATCACTTTCCATTACACGTTGCAAACCGCTCAGCTTATTGCCATCTTCAACAGCAATCAGGGTCACACCTTGTGTAGCACGCCCCATCTCGCGAATCTCAGCAACACGTGTGCGAATCAAGACACCACCGGTTGTGATCAGAATAATTTCATCACTCGGCTCAACCAGGGTAGCCGCCACAACCTTACCATTACGTTCACTGGTTTGAATTGCGATCATTCCCTTAGTACCCCGACCATGACGGGTATACTCGGTGATAGGGGTACGTTTTCCGTAACCATTTTCGGTCGCAGTCAGGACCGATTGCTGTTCATTCTCAGCGACCAGCAAAGCGATTACTTGTTGCCCGTCTTCCAGATTCATACCGCGCACACCGCGTGCAGTGCGACCCATCGGACGCACATCGTTTTCATCGAAACGCACTGCTTTACCTGAGTCAGAGAACAACATCACATCATGCTGACCATCCGTCAGCGCTGCGCCAATCAAAAAATCGCCATCATCCAGATCAACTGCAATAATCCCCGCTCTACGCGGATTGCTAAAATCGGACAAAGGTGTCTTTTTGACGGTGCCGAGGTTGGTCGACATAAAGATATAACGATCTTCTGGGAAACTACGATTGTCGCCGGATAAGGGCAACACAACCGTGATTTTTTCACCATCTTGTAACGGAAACATATTCACAATCGGTTTGCCGCGCGAATTACGTGAGCCTTGGGGTACTTCCCAGATTTTCAACCAATACAAACGGCCACGATTACTAAAACATAAAATGCAATCATGCGTATTGCCAACAAACAATTGATCGATCCAATCATCCTCTTTAGTCGCCATTGCCTGCTTGCCGCGACCGCCACGCTTTTGCGCGCGATATTCGGACACAGGCTGCGACTTCATATATCCGGTATGTGACAAGGTCACCACCATGTCTTGCGGTGTAATTAAATCTTCTTTGCCGAGATCAGTCGGATTTAACTCTATCTGCGAACGACGTTCATCTCTATTACCGATGCCATATTCGTTTTTGGCCGCGTTCATTTCGTCAATAATGATGACGGTGATACGCTCTGGATTCGCCAAAATATTGAGCAAGTCCGCAATAGTCGCCATCACATCTTTATACTCGTTGACGATCTTGTCTTGCTCAAGACCAGTCAAACGTTGCAAACGCATTCGCAAAATTTCTTGCGCTTGGTCGTCCGATATTTTATACAAACCATCTGATTGAATACCGTAATGCACCGGTAGATTTTCTGGACGGAAAGCGATGATGCCTCCAGTGTTTTCGGCACCAGTACGTTCCAGCATATCGCGAACCACTGACGAATCCCATGACCTTTCCATCAAACCTGTTTTTGCCACTGGTGGCGTCAGCGCTGCTTTGATGATAGCGATGAAATCATCGATATTCGCCAACGCTACCGCTAAACCTTCAAGCACGTGGCCACGGTCGCGGGCCTTGCGCAATTCAAAGACAGTGCGGCGGGTAACGATTTCGCGTCGATGCGATAAAAAGTACTCGAGCATCTGTTTCAAGTTCAGCAACTTAGGCTGACCGTCAACCAATGCCACCATATTCATGCCAAAGGTATCTTGTAATTGAGTTTGCTTATACAGATTATTCAAGACAACTTCTGCAACTTCGCCGCGCTTCAGCTCAATCACAACGCGCATACCCGACTTGTCAGACTCATCGCGCAGATCGGAAATACCTTCGAGTTTTTTATCACGGACTAACTCGGCAATCCGTTCCAGCAGCGCCTTCTTATTAACCTGATAAGGCAATTCGTCGACAATAATCGCCGTGCGAGCTTCTCGGCCATATTCTTCAAAGTGCGTCTTGGCCCGCATCAAGACTCGGCCACGGCCGGTACGATAACCGTCACATACTCCCGAAACACCATAAATAACACCAGCAGTTGGAAAATCCGGTGCCGGAATAATTTCAACTAGCTCATCAATCGTCACCTCAGGATGGCGCAATACATGCAGCGCGCCATTGATAACCTCATTAATATTGTGCGGCGGAATATTAGTCGCCATCCCGACTGCGATACCAGACGAGCCATTAATTAGTAAATTAGGAATCCGGGTCGGCAATACTGAAGGCTCTTTTTCTTTACCGTCGTAGTTAGGCACGAAATCAACCGTGTCTTTGTCAATATCGGCAAGAATTTCAATAGCAATTTTACTCAGTCGACACTCGGTGTAACGCATCGCGGCAGCACCATCACCGTCGATAGAACCGAAGTTACCTTGACCATCAACCAGCATGTAACGCAACGAAAAATTCTGTGCCATACGCACCAGCGTGTCGTAAATCGATTGATCGCCATGGGGATGATATTTACCCATGACCTCACCAACCACACGCGCACATTTGACATAGGGGCGATTCCAGGCATTATTCATTTCGTGCATGGCGAATAAGACCCGACGATGGACGGGCTTTAAACCATCGCGCACATCGGGCAGCGCACGCCCTACGATTACGCTCATGGCGTAGTCGAGATAACTTTTGCGCATTTCTTCTTCGAGGGAAATCGGTATTGTTTCTTTAGCGAATTGATCCATTAGCGAGTCGGCGAGTCTTTACTTAGGTTGATAGATCACGGATAAAGCTGACCAGGGGCCTAGCATTTGAGAATGCAGCCAAAGGTTCGCAATAAGACGTGTGATTTTAACACGTGGCGCTCGCTGTTCGACTTTTCCCCGAACCAGGATGGGCTTACCAAAACATAAAGAATATAATGCTGGCAACAAGTATGCCAAACACAGTGCTTGCAGTGTGACGCAAGCTTTTTAAAATTTAAATTAGCGCCTCGCCTAATAGGCTTATGATCATTATTTCTAGGACTTACATAAATTGTCCCACCAAGGCGTGCCTATGAGAACAGTACGCTAGTAAGGCTAGGAAAGCACAATGCTACTGGGGCGATTTTGCGTAAATCCTAAACCAATATAATGATGTATAGAAGTGTTGTCCATCACAATAAAATCGGTTTTTGATCTTTGGGTTGCTGTGCCAGTTGATCAATAAATTGTCCTGCCTGAACAAGTTTTGTAATGCCTTCATGGGCAGCATGCATCAAAGTATTAGCGGTACAATTACGTGTACCAAGAAGGTTCACATGCTTCTTCGATGTGCCGGCATCAACAAAGTGAGGCTTACTCAGCATTGAATATGTGCGTTGTATGTTAGATAGCGTTGACATGCCTGATGCGTCAAAAAAATATCAATAAATCTGCTCTTCTTTTTTCACTGTTTGCATTTTTCTCACGCCACTTTTTTTCAAAAACGCTTGCTCAGGTCGTTTTTTTGAACGATAGTCGGCCACGCTTAAAGTGCAATCCACTTTCCCTCGAGCACACCGATAAGCGTCTAAACTGAAATCAACTGCCCCTGGATGACGCTTACGTAGCCTTTGTTTGATAGCAGCAAGCGTTAAGGTCTTCTCACACAATTTTCCCCCACTTGCTATCAGTTCATTTGTCAATTTAGCAGGACAGCCATCCTTGATGGCCACCTAACAACCCAACTATTTTTTCTGCCTTCCACCATCTCGACCAGTTACACACCGAATGCACGCTCAATCCCAATATCGATCTTATCTCCAAATGAAAGCCACAAATGTATACAACCTAAAATTATATTAGTAATAACTAAAATTTCTTCCCTTATTAAAATGTACGAACTAAATCTGCCCAAGAAATTAAAGCATAACGCCATAAAAGCATTATCTTTCCGCAATACAGTTAATATAACCAATACCAATGCTAACTCGCATCTATTTGGACCGTGCAAGTACGAAAAGTTGTCATTAATAATTAAAATATCCTCAGAGCAATTAAATTATTAATGTGAAAAATGTAATTGAAGCGGTAGCGCACAATGCATAAACTTCTCAGTAATAAGCCACTTTACTACAACCTGATTAATCACCTTGTTTCTGACTGAAGCGTCATCATGAATAAGAAGTAGAATAGTTGTAAAGCCGGATAAATTAAATAATATTTTTTCTAAAAAACTAATCTATGGTGAATATAGTATTAATGTATTAATACTATTATGTTGTTAAAAAACAACAAAAAACGTTCGCCAGCCATTTAGCATACTTCACCACTAATACAAGCCTGTGGCAGAATAGCAGGGAGTTCAACGCATGCAGCCAATTTCACATGTAATGGCTCGAACCACATGGTATTATCCGATTTTTGATGTCGTATATTAGCTGCGCAGTTAATCTGCGGATATCTCAACCGAGAGGAGAAACATGAACAAATTAGCAAAGCTCGTCTTCGCTGCGTCCGCAGTCGTCGCACTGACTGCATCCGCGCAAGAAACAAAAGATATCCAGACTGCAACCCCTACTAGTGCTTACGTGCAAGATGCCCGCGGCAATACCGCACGTGATCCATACGGTCTGTGTTGGCACACAGGTTACTGGACACCAGCTGATTCAGTACCGGGTTGTGATGGTCCTCTGGCACAAGCTGCACCGCCAGCCCCACCGGTACCGCCAGCTCCAGCTCCTGTAGTTGCTGCTCCAAATGCGCAAAAAGTTACTTTCGCTGCTGATGCTTTTTTTGAATTCGACAAAGATGTACTGAAGCAAGCCGGTAAAGACAAACTGGATGATTTGACTTCTAAGCTGGTTGACATAAACCTCGAAGTTATTATTGCGGTTGGTCACACTGACTCGATTGGTTCAGTTGCTTACAACCAAAAACTGTCAATTCGTCGCGCTGAAGCGGTAAAAGCGTATTTGATTCACAAAAATATTGAATCAAACCGTGTTTACACCGAAGGTAAAGGCAAATCACAACCGGTCGCTAATAACAAGACCGCTGCTGGCCGCGCTAAAAACCGTCGCGTCGAAATCGAAGTCGTTGGTACAACCAAGTAATCGATTCGGACTCGCTAAAAACCCCTGCTTCGGCGGGGATTTTTTAGCCCACAATTTCGAAACTAAGCTTCTGCGCATACGCACCTCACTAGCAATTCGATATCCCTTGGTAGCTAACTTTTGCAGAACCATCAAAATCCAAAGACTTTCCTGCTAAAGGAGATTCGCAAAATAGTAGTTTGCAGCTACCATTACAAACATGAACGTTGACCCATCAGAACTCCAAAAATTCAGTGATCTTGCTCACCGCTGGTGGGATGCCAATGGTGAATTTCGTCCTTTGCACGAAATCAATCCCCTTAGACTCGAGTGGATTGATGCGCATGCGAGCCTTGTTGGAAAAAATGTCGTCGATATAGGTTGCGGCGGCGGTATTCTCACCGAATCCATGGCTAAAAAAGGAGCACATGTCACCGGTGTCGATTTATCTGAAAAAGCGCTGAAGGTTGCTGATTTGCATGGACTGGAATCCGGTGTACAAGTACGCTACGAAAAGATTGCCGCAGAAGACCTCGCTATCCGAGAAGCAGGTCAGTTTGACATTGTTACCTGCATGGAAATGCTTGAACATGTCCCCGATCCAGCCTCCATAGTCCGAGCTTGCGCTAACCTGGTTAGGTCGGGAGGAAAAGTATTTTTCTCTACCCTGAACCGCAACCCAAAAGCTTATCTGTTTGCTGTGCTCGGTGCTGAATACCTACTGCATATGCTGCCAAAAGGCACACACGATTACACCAAATTTATTACACCTGCGGAGCTATCGCAATTTTCCCGTAATGCCGGGTTAGGTGTAGATAGCCTCAAAGGCATGAGCTACAACCCCATTACCCATATCTACTCACTTAATCAGGATGTTAGTGTCAACTATCTGACTGCCTGCACCAGACCCGCACAATGAAGACAAAATGATGTATCAATGATCTCGCACAGAGTTTTATCCTGAGAAGACTAATCTCATCACAAGTTCACATTGTGATTAATGATATAGCGGCAAAATAGGAGCAACAATCATCGCCCTGCTTCCACTCTTCAATCACATACACATTTGACATTCAACGTATTTTTTATCTTCCCATTCTGTAAATATCATGCCACTGCCAACTCCACGCGCAATTCTGTTTGACCTTGATGGCACACTTGCCGATACCGCGCCGGATCTAGCTGCAGCCATAAATTATATCCAACGTGAGCGGGGATTACCCATTACTCCCTATTACACATTACGACCATTCGCATCTGCTGGTGCATATGGGCTGATCAGTATAGCGTTCGGCCTAAAGCCCGGCGACGATGAATACGAAGCCCTACGGATCGCATTTTTGGATAACTACGCCGCCGCATTGGTGATAAAAAGTAGTCTTTTCGAAGGCGTTCCAGCGCTACTTCAAGACCTAGACCAACGTCGCTTGACGTGGGGGATCGTCACGAACAAAGCGGCACGTTTCACAGATTTGCTCGTGCCCCAAATTGGGTTAGAAAAAGCCGGGTGCATCATTTCTGGCGACACCACCGCACACACAAAGCCCCACCCAGCGCCTTTAATAGAAGCCGCCCGGCGTCTATGTCTAAAACCACAAGAATGCTGGTATGTCGGCGACGATTTACGTGATATTCAGGCTGGGCGTGCCGCAGGAATGCCGGCTGTCGCCGCAGCGTGGGGCTATTGCGGCCATACCGAGCCAGTCTCATGGGAAGCCGACGCACTCGCCAATACGCCTTCTGAACTAAATCGCCTGATAAAGTATTCAATCGCCCAATAACGCCCTTCAAACGCTTCCAGTGCGGCCCAAGAGATTGGCCACACCTCACGTAACGGCCTAGAGCATCAGGCTTATAGCCAACGCTCACACTTGAGCAGTATATTATTGGTTTAGGTTCAGCAAAGAATATCACTGTTACAAGTTGCCCGTGCCGACTATGCTTAGCCCATACCGTACGCTGGACTGGATTTACTGCTGTCGGGCTTACGTTGTTAGCTATGTTGAGTTGGCGTGCCGCCATTCATTAATACAACATGTAGTAAACAACAGATCGAACAGCACTTGTGTGCAAGATCGCAAAGCAACAATCGGCAAAATCAGTTTTAATCAGCTAACACTCACCGTCTCCGACTTCACGCTTTACGAACCAGGCAAAATAACCACAGCCGTTTATGCAGAAAAGCTGCTGGTCAACACTTGCACCTCATCGATTTTTTAGAAAAGTAGCCTTTCAAACTCCCGAAGTCTGGACACGTTAACCGCAGACGGCAGCCTGAATGGAAGCGCGCTTAGCACATCGGCATACTCGTCCACGGCCTCCCTCGAAGCAAACAAACCCATCGAAAAAAGAGACAGCCCATCACTAAAATTTAACTTAGGCCAGTTCAATATGCATGACAGTGTCATCAATTGGTCTGAAGCCCTCAACGGCTCACCAGCATTTAATACGCAGTTGAAAGATTTGACTGTGGATGTGAGACAACTTTCTTTAGTAGCCAACGCCAAGCCCTCCAGCATCTTACTCTCAGCAGGATTGAATGGCACCCAAGAAGTTAAATTCGCCAGGAAAATCGCACCAGCAACCGTAACTGTCAATGAAGAGGCAAGCATCGAGGAACTCTCACTAGCGCGATATCAACCCTATCCAAAGAAGATGCTGACAGCAGATATTTCGGCCAGTTTCTACACAAAATATTAGTGACGATCAACGCTAGCAAGGTAGCACTAAATCAATTCGAAGCAGAGCTTAACGACGCCAAACTTGCGGCCAAATCTACTAACAACGGAAGCGTACAGATTAAACAAAACAAGCTAGAGCCTGTCCCCAATTAAGAGGCTTGTAACCTCTCGCTGAAGCTGCTATTAGACAGTATTTAGTCGACCCTGAAAAAATAAAAGTATTGATATTCACTCCTTTGCAAATTCTGTTGAGGTTTTTATAGGTCCAAAGCCTGAAACTCCTCCAGTCTGGTC
>JACMQE010000012.1 GCA_014377145.1 Glaciimonas sp.
ATTCACGACAATTAATTTCAGCTCTAATGCAATGCTACAACGTGTGAGGTGGCGGGTTCTGTGCCGTTAGCATTGGTGACCGAGGCGCTAGCGCCTCCCATTTCCAGCTCTGCTGCGCATCGACCGATAATTCTCTGAGGTCATCGCTAGCATCTACACCGCCGCCGAATAAAGTTGTTTCGGCCATGTCGTAACAGGGATAAAACGCCTCCTTTTTCAACTTATACGGGGCGAACCTCTCCACGAATTTGTTCATGAAATCGATACGCACAGGCTCAGCACCATTAAAACAAAGCGTCCATGAGGATAAATCGATACCTTCAATCTCCTTGTCGTCAATCCAGTGCGTACAATAATCGAAACTAAAATTAGGGCCGCCCGAAGTATTTATGTGATAACGGCTGATGGCAATGAGCCAGTTGCTGGGCCTTTTCATAAAAGAGAGAGGGGTTAAGTAAACAAACGTCGCGCCCGCATACAGCGCTTGTAGCATGAGCCCGATCAGACCAATATCGCGATAAAAAAGCGACCAAGCGCCAAATACCGTCTCAGCTGAATGTTGAAATTTGTGATGAATCAAGGCACTGTTATGCAACAAACTTAATGGCTGACCACCACCCCTTCAGGGTCGCCAGTTGCGCCGGAAGTGTATTGCACAGGGAAGCCAGGCTAGTCGGGGTGATGCCGGGCTATTTCTAGGAAGCAGCCTCTGACAATGCGATTCCATCGGAGGCAAAGTAGGTAAGCTCGGATAGCTTGCTAATCGTACTATGGCTTAGCCAATTGCTCAGCTCAACGCAGAAACTAATATTGGTCATGACCAACGCCACATCGGCGTTACACGCAATGGATTCAATACGGTGGAAATTAGCGCTCTGTTTAGTCCGTGCCAGCACAGGGGCCGCAACCAGGTCAGCGAACTGGCAAGCCACAAAACCCATCATAAAATCAATTTTGGAGTTCTACACTAGCAACGCACGATCGCCAATTTTATAGTCTTGCTGTGCAGGCGCGCTGCAATCGCCATGACGCGTTGCCCAAACTGGGCATAGCTGAGTCGCTGCACTTCAAACACAGCGATCGGCAAACACCATCAGCACAGATTTATCGCAGTTAGTATGAATATGCTTTAAGCAAAAATTGACAAAAGTTTGCATCTTATCCTTTAATGAAAGACATATTTTCTAAAGATTAAAAGATTTTTCTACAGATATTTCTTATTAGAAAAAGTATTCTTATTTATCGATAAATAAGAATAAGGCAAGTCCATCAGATGCACCGATGTGCCTATATTCTTCATGCAGATTTTGAAGTGATTTTTGAAATTGCGGGACGTCAGCGTAGAACTGTGGCCCAGCGGTAAGCGTCGAAATGGTCAGGGCAATCGCGCTATAAACTACTTGTTGGTGCTATCGTTCTGATGCGTAGTGCTTCGCATCGAGTATCCAATATTGTTGATTCTCGATGGTCCAATTGTCACGAATGATCTGCGCAATGCGCGCTACCTCGGTTATTGCGCAAAGACAATAGCCTCGCTCGCAACTGCCTGTCATCCAGGCCATTCTTCTTTCTTTCCCAGCCAATCCAATTCGGTAATCACGACCATACCTCGTGTCTCGCTTGATACGAGCATGCACTTTTTCCATCGTTTCACGCATCCACACGTAGGTTTTATGCATTATTGTCATCGAATCATAACTTGATGTCGGCATGTAAGGTAGGATAATTTTTCTTAAGAGTCAGCATATAAGCAGCTTGTTAATCAAAGATGGCTTTCGCCGATTGCCCTGTTGCAAGATGGCGTTTATGATATTTTTACCCAGAAACTGGCCGCTGCATTAGGTAAGTTAAAAGTTAATGATGGATCAAAAGGCTATCGAAGCGCTGAACAAGGACGCGCACGTGCTGGTGGACTGCAAGCTTCGTGCTTTAAATATTAGCTTTTTTGAACCAACCATTTTGGCTGATGGTGCCATTGTTCTGGTTCAAGACTGATGACGAAGTTATCGTCATAGCAAATGCTGTGATTTGGGTTTTTTAGAAGGTGTAACTAGAGATAAAACCTCACCCTTAGGACTTACGAAAAATTGTCTTAGCAAGGCTTTCCAACGAAGAAGCATGCGAGCACGGCTAAGAGAGTACAGCGCCGCTTTGGCAATTGTGCGCAAGTGTCCCCCACCCTAAAAAAGCGGCTGACATTAATAGCCTGTCTAGCCGCTCACACAGGTTTTGAATAATGTAGTTAAGCGCAAGGAAGTTAAATGTCAAATCAGTCCTCGCAGGATCGATTGGAAGTGTTGCAACAGGAAGCGTGCGGGTGTGCCAGAATACATGCTAGGCGTTGATATTAGCGCCACCAGTACCAAGGCGGTGTTATTTGCGATAGCGCGGGTCAAGTCGTGACGCAGCACGCGTTGGAATATCCATTGGTGAGCATGCTGGCGGATATGGCCGAGCAAAGACCCATCACAAATTTACGCCGCCGTATTGACGACGATCGCCGCAGCGATCAGTCAGGCACAAGCCCGTACTGAGCAAATTGTTCTGGTGTCTTATAGTGCTGCCATGCATAGCCTGATTGCGATTGATCTGAACGATCAGCCGCTGACTAATATAATAGTATTACCTGGGCTGACAATTGTCATGGCGCGTGGGCCAATAAAATCCGTGACGAAATCGATGAATATACGATTTATTTACGCACTGGTACGCCGATTCATCCCATGTCGCCGCTTTGCAATTAATGTGGCCTAAGCCATAATCAGCCCGAGATTTTTTCACGCAGTGCACGCTTTGTCGGTATCAAAGAATACGTCTTTCACCAGATGTTCCGAGAGTGGCTGACCAATCATTCGATTGCCTCCGCCACCGGCATGTTCAATCTGCGCGAACTAGATTAGGATAGCGGCACATTGGCCCTGGTGGGCGTCTCGACAGTCCAATTATCGCGCTTAGTCCCAACAACTTACCAGCTAAGCGGGCTGTCACCGACGTTGGCGCAACAACTCGGATTGTTGACGACGAAGCCGTTTGTGGTCGGCGCCAAGGATGGCGTATTGTCTAACCTTGGTGTCAATGCGATTGCGCCGGGGCAAGTGGCCGTCACCATTGGCACCGCAGGCACGATGCGGACCGTGTCGATCAACCGGTCACCGATCCCGCAGGCCATACTTTTTGCTATGCCTTGACCGAAAATCATTGGGTGATCGGCGGACTGATTAACAATGGTGGTAGTGTCTTGCGTTGGGTACGCGATGAATTGGCAGTGGCGGAAACGGCACAAGCACGCCAGTCCGACCGCTATCCTTATGGGGGCTATTAATGGAGATCGCAGAGCAGGTCAGCGCTGGTGCGGTAGGCTTGTTGTTTCATTCCTATTTAGCGCGCGCCGCTATGGAATGCCGATGCAAGCGGGCCGTTTTTTGGATTGACTCTGCATCATGGCAAACCACACATGATACGGGCGGCATTAGAGGGTATGATTTTTAGCCTGTATAGCATCTTGCCAGCGGTCGAAGAATTGATAGGCCCGATCCAGCGCACGATGGCAACCGGTGGTTTTGCGCGGTCAACGTTCTGGCGACAAATGATGGCGGATATTTTTTGCCTCGGTTCCACTGCGACAAATGACAAAAGCCAAGCTGCTTTGCACTGTGGGTTCGCACGCGACCACGCAAGGCACGCGCGGACCAGCTCGCGCTTGGCTAACTCCCACTG
>JACMQE010000152.1 GCA_014377145.1 Glaciimonas sp.
GCATGGACATCGTGTAAAGTTGGGGCGGTCACCATGCGGCCGATCGATAGATGCGGACACATCACGCTGGGTGGAACGATGCGTGCATAGGCACCCAACTTGCCCATCCACCAAATAACCAAGCCCATGC
Organism: Glaciimonas sp.; assembly: GCA_014377145.1. Next base: position 131 of record JACMQE010000152.1, read on the forward strand.
CAACATGTCAAGTCTATGCTATCGGCATCGAGAAAAATGTATACCTGCTCGAATACAAAGACTTGCTGACGCAACGCCAAAAGTCATACACTTGCCGGGTATTTAACGCGTGGAACGGCAACCAGCCCCATTGCAACATCAATTTATCAACCGTAACAACTTCTTTCGTCATAATCTATTCCACAGGTTTGAAAAATAGCGCTTAAACATTGCTAATATTCCCTACGCTTATGCAGTGCCACCAACTGTCACGCCGTCAATTCGCAAGGTCGGCTGACCCACACCAACCGGTACGCTTTGACCTCCTTTGCCGCACACCCCTACGCCGGGATCGAGACGCATATCGTTACCGATCATCGAGACACGATGTAAGACGTCAGGACCATTGCCAATCAGCGTAGCGCCTTTCACTGGATAAGTTACTTTGCCGTTCTCAATCATGTAGGCTTCACTCGCCGAAAATACAAATTTTCCGTTAGTAATATCGACCTGACCGCCACCAAAATTCACCGCATACAAGCCATTTTTGACCGACGCCAGAATTTCAGCTGGATCCTTGTCACCCGCTAACATGTAAGTGTTGGTCATCCGTGGCATCGGCAAATGAGCAAACGATTCACGCCGCGCATTACCGGTCACGGGCATCTTCATTAACCGTGCATTCATTGTGTCCTGAATATACCCTTTTAGGATACCGTTTTTAATTAGCGTTGTGCATTGGGTTGGATTGCCTTCATCATCAATATTGAGTGAACCGCGACGATCCGCCAGCGTACCGTCATCCACCACCGTGACGCCCTTAGCCGCAACCCGTTCGCCAATCCGACCTGAAAAGGTGCTAGAACCCTTGCGGTTGAAATCGCCCTCAAGTCCATGACCGATTGCTTCGTGCAACAAAATTCCCGGCCAGCCATTTCCCAGCACTACGGTCATGGAACCGGCCGGAGCCGGACGTGCATCCAGATTCACCAAGGCCGAAGCAACTGCTTCAGCTGCGTATTTTTCTAATATGGCGTCGGTAAAATAACTATAGCTATAACGACCACCTCCACCACTAATGCCCATTTCACGGCGACCGTCTTTTTCTGCAATCACAGTGACTGACAGACGCACCAGCGGACGGATATCGGCGGCAATGACGCCGTCACTACGTGCCACCAGAACCACGTCGTATTCACCGGCTAGACCGGCCATGACTTGCACCACGTTCGAATCTTTGGCGCGGGCAATACGTTCGATGCGTTCCAGCAATTTTACTTTTTCAGTCGCATTTAGAGATTTCAGCGGATCATTGGGCAAGTAAAGCGAACGCCCGCCTTTTTCTTGCATCAAACCGGCAATTTTGCCCTTACCAGCGCCCTGACGTGCAATCGTGCGGGTGGCAATCGCTGCATCGCGCAATGCTTGTTCCGAAATTTCATCGGAATAGGAAAATGCTGTTTTATCACCCGAAACCGCACGTAAGCCGACGCCCTGATTTATTGAGAAGCTACCGGTCTTGACGATACCCTCTTCCAGGCTCCAGCCTTCGCTTTTGGAAAATTGAAAATATAAATCGGCGTAATCAACATTATGCGTAAACATCGTTGCCAAGGCTTTTTGGAGGCTGGACTCATCGATTCCAAAAGGGATTAACAAAATATCCCGGGCAATGGCCAGCGCAGGGAGATTAGGTTCAAATAGTTTCATAGCGGGGAACGCCTTACAAGATGGAGAGATTAAGCGCGATTGTAGAGCATCCGATTGCAAGATGCGGTAAATGGACTGAAACTGCGTGCGCCTAAAGCGATGCAACCCACGATAAAATTAGGACTTACGAAAAATTATCCCAGCAACATGTTTACCAACCCTAACGACAAAAACAGCACGCTAGTGCAGCTAGGGGAGCATAACGCCGCTGGGGCAATTTTGCGTCAGTCTTAAAAATGTAAAGCGTGATTTCCAATACCAATCTGCGTCTACAGACACGGCCACTAATTTAGTAAATTTCAAAGGGAATAGGAAACTGGTACCAATATGTGACGTAGGGAGAAATGGCGATAAAAAGTTGTTTAAAAAATAATTAAAAATTACTTTGCAATTATCTTCACCATTGTAGCTAATGATGGATAGTGTTGATAAATATGGATTATTGCTGGTTATTGCATAAACCAGCCGTGGCTGACCACTATTGACTGTCCTGTTAGCGCGTTAGAATCGAAGCCGCCCAGAAATATCGCTGTTTGCGCAACGTCGTGCACGGTCGTGAATTCACCGTCAACAGTATCTTTCAGCATCACGTTCTTGACTACTTCATCTTCGGTGATACTCAGCATCTTGGCTTGCTCAGGAATCTGTCTTTCTACCAGCGGCGTACGTACAAAGCCGGGACAAATCACGTTTGCACGAATTTTTTTTCGCACCTTCTTTTGCGACTACTTTTGCCAAGCCGATCAAACCATGCTTGGCAGTCACATACGGCGCCCTCAAGGGCGAGGCTTCATGCGAATGGACCGATCCCATATAAATAATCGCACCGCCATTACCAGCTTTAATCATTTCGCGCATCAACCTGCGCTTCATCGGTGACATTCATCACCACCACCGTTGCTATACCGCCAGCTTGCGTAATTTCGTTAGCCGTTGCCGTCGCGGCATCCAAGGCCAAATCAGCGATCACGACTTTGGCACCTGCACGCGCGTATTGAATCGCAATTTCTTTGCCAATACCACTGGCTGAACCCGTAATTAGTGCAACTTTATCTTTAAGAGACATGACATTCCTTTATTTTGTGTAGCAAAAGTTTTATCGATGATTTCCGAACACAAGAATGACGCTGCAGTATGTGGCTCCTTCAAGCTTCACAAGGTATCTCAGCAAAATCTTATCAGAATTTTTAGTATCTTAATCTAAACAGAATCTGGGTACGCAATCAGCCTCAGCAATGCAAAATCCCAACGTTAATCGATTACTCACGCCATGATTTTTAATCACGTACCAAAATGATACATATAGTCATTGCGCAACTTTAGATTTTTCAAAGAAAAATTGTCACCATAAAATACCAAAAATAAAGGAGCTCGTGCATATTTCTATTATATTATATAAAATAGTCCCAACAATATGCTTTTATATAATATAATATAATATAATATTTTCTCACAGATTATTAATATGTTCATATTATTCTTCATATTAATCATTCTCTGCTATGGCATAAAAAATGTTTTATTAAATTAAAAGTATCTACCGCGCATAATCTTGAAAATTTAGAATAAAAGTTAAGCCTAAATTTATATTATATAAATGGTAATTTTATTTATTGAGATTAATCTTCTTCATTTATAATATGATAATACTATTCACAATTTCTATAATCTTGACTTAATTCATTCCGGCGCTTCAATAACAGAAAGAGTTGACAAAATTAATTTGCCAAAAATATTCGGCAATGAGCGCTATAGAGCACTCTCAAAAAATACGTGGTCGTATTGGTACAAAGCGTCTGCAAAAGAATATTTATATGCATTTTTATTGCCAGTTATCTCTTGTAAGAATTTTTATAACTGTTTTTCTGCAATCGAAACTTCCCACAACCACGTGTTTTTAGGAAAACTCGCATGACAACACTTTCCACTTCAAGATTCTATCGCGCTAAAACCGCTTTACGCCAACGCGGTCAAAATATGTCTGAATATATTATCATTGCGTCGCTGATTGTAGTTGTCAGCATCGGCGTATTTGGAATTTTTGGCCTTATGACTCGTCATCAAGTTGCTAGTATGGCGTTGGAAATACCTGGTAATAAAAAATGCTGAAGAGGAGGCCAACGTTTCTTACTTTGCAGCGTGGATAGCACTCATCAAAGCTGAAAAACAACGCACTCTGTAAAACTATGGAGAAGATAATTATAATATATAGTCCAATGAGCATTGCCGTCACTTTGACGACAATGCTCGCTTGTGTTGGAATCGACTCTGACCCAAGGGCGCACCGTCAAAAAAGATGGATACTGCGGACGTACATTGAAACACACAACCACCTGCGTGCGCGAAGCGACGAGAGACCCGGGTTGGTGTAAAATAGAAGTGGCACAATACTGCCGTGCGTCCCATCAGTCCCAGCGTGGCGCAGGTTACTAGCGATAAACGCAAGCTGATTAATGTTGCCGATGTGATTGCCTATAGCACCGCTAACGTCGCAGCCGAAGACCTTAACTATACCTCCTACACTAACCGCGCAATGATTGCCAACTATCAGGCGGTCGGCCAAATGACGGCGATGTGGTCCGACATGACCATATCAGATCAATACTGGAAAAACAACGCTACAGTAATGAAAGCTGTTGCCGCGCTGATTAGAGTTATTCCGTATATTGGTGCAGGTTTGTCACGCGTTTTAAAAGCCATCAGCTCCGTCAGTACCGATTGGAAAAAAATTGTCAATGGCGTGCGTGTCGCTGACCAATGACGCGATTGTCGCCTCACAGTAGATTCATCTTGCGACGCCTGCCTCGACCATGATTGCGACGCAAAACGACTTGTGGGCTGCCAATGCACCCCAACCAAATACATCGAAAATATCCGATTGCCAAGAGCATGATCAAACTGCATCAGCCACCGCGTAAATTCTTGGGCGATACAAAGAGGAAGGCCGATATACCAAATAATGGGAGTATCCAATGCAACCTGGTACATCGCCTGTTGATGAACGAAATGTCGAACGTCACCAGCAGCAGAGCTGGCCGTCGCCTATTTACAAATGCGGTCGAACTCTGGACAGTGGATGGCTGTAACCTCAGCGCAATCAACGGGACCTTAAGCGGACTATCGGTCAATGGTCTGGAGTAGATATCGTACCAGCGCTAGAGGTTAATGTGGCGGCGGACGTGATCGGCCCCATCATCGAAACTCTTATCCATACCATCCGCATCATTTATAGCTCGATTATGTGTCTCGCACGGGTGGCACACGCATGATCAAGATGCAGGATGGCACCTACGGATGAAGCAATATTGACATCATGCAAATCAATCCGCATTTGTTCAATATCCGTATCCCGATAAATATGCCCGATGCCAATGCAGGTAACCTGACTGGCGGGCCTGCGAGGCTGCCAGCATTTGACATTGCACTGAATGCACCAACCCCGGGGAATGGCAATCCCGAAGTAGAATTTACTAGCGCACTGGCGCAACAGGCTGCAAATGTCGGCAACTATCGGGCCATACAGCCGACCAGACCAAAGTCGACAAACATAATATATTTTTAGCGAGTAAAGAAATACAAAGCAACGCCTTAAAGAATATCGGCACTTCGTTCCTATTGGCCTTGCAGGAACCCGTCGACAAACTGCTGCTGCGTCCGAAGAATAAATTCCATTTCGGACATGCACTTCTGGATAATTATGATGCTGAAACCCAATAAAGATACCTCAAGGCAATCGGCAAGGCGCACGTGTATACTGCGCCCCACTGGAACGTTGGACCTCGCGCATGCAGACGGCATCCTACGCCAATTTGATGCTACCGTACTGGAATGCGCGGCTTGAAGGCCTGAATTATTCAGAAAAATCGTTATTTTTTCTCCTCGACTAAACGTTGTGCGCCAAATATTTAAGCAATGCAATATGCTATCCTGATCCGGCCTTCGGCCGCGCCGTCAGCTTGGTCAGGCGTTGGTGGAATCGATTCTGGCTTGCAGCCTCTTTACATTGCTGCTTTTGGGCTTGCATTGGGTTTGGCATTTTGGCGAACTAAAACAATTATTAAATACTGAAGCATTCCGTTTAGCGGTTTGGAAGAGTACCGCCTACAACACCAATGCTGCAACTGACCCGCAATCGTTGTACAGCATTGATGCTGATCTGGTTTCTAAGGTATTTCGCAACTTGAAACTGAAACCAAGCGGCGCACGTCAATCAAAAACTAATGGCAGCACTGCTTTGTTGCAAGATCACCTTGACTGGATGACCACCGCCGCGCGTTTTTTACCAATACGGTTGAAGGTGCCACTTTTGGTAGCGTCACCACTGGCGCCAATAAAGTACCAGGTGGACCTATAAGGTTTCGAGCCGACACATACTACGCTCACCGGCCTGGAACTAGACGTCCAGCCGTATGCACGGTTGCGGGTGAATGACGCTTTCGGACTTAGCGACTTCATTGGACCTTCATGCAGCGATGCTTGGATATCGCCCCAACATTCAACCAGGCCAATATTGGCACCCCCACCAGTTCTACCATGTTGGGCAGCCTGAAGATGGCCACCAATTCCTGGGCGGCTCCTGTGGCAGTGGCAAGCAAACGGAGGTTTGAAAAACGCAATCCAAGGGGTCGCGCAACCCAGTCGAGATGGTGCTCAATAACAGCAGCTACAGCAATCTGTCGCAGCTGATTGGCAGCACATCGAATTTCAGCAGCCTGAGAAATCCTGCAGATCTTTTCAAAATACTCAACCCTAGTGACGACTATAAGGAAAATTCCATCTTCAAGAGCAATCCTTTTTTCGAGCCGGAGTTTGTCGGCGTTGCCTACACACCCTTCCTAGGACGAACTGTGCCCAGCAGATATCTTGCGAATGTGGACAATTCCATGTTCGACAATCCGGCTTTATGTTTTGTTTCAATCTAGACAAGCTTAGTGTCAAGCATATTGAAATCTGTTATCGCCACCTACTGCTTTGGCTATGCACCATAGCAGTGATTAACGCCTACGTCCTCGATAAATGGGCTGGTAGCGAAAATTACTAATGGAAAAGGGGTTCCAAAGAACTGGGAGACGACACGGATAGCTGATGAAATCGAGGTGAACGGCCTGCCAATGCTGATTTTTCAAGTTGATGGGCCGTAGAAGCTGCGCGAGGCCTCGGTGTTTATTTGCCAGTGAAGGGCCACCGATCATTGGGAAGTGATGACCAAAGCAGCCGGTCATGAAATACAGATTATCGGCCTCAAGGACGGTTGGTTAAAGCAAGCAAATCTAAGTAGTAGCAATATTAAAACAACAAAGGGATATTTCAGCCTATCCGATCTTCCTACGCGGATGAAAACCAATATCGACACCAAGGCACGGCTGCTGGAAAAACATTTGTGCAAGCCTTCTGGCACATTAATTTTGAATGAGGTACGCGCATTGGACAAGTCTGGTGACTCAATTCTGACAAAGATGATAAATAATTTCGACCTTGAACAAAATAGCGCGTTCTATGAAAAAGATCGCGCTGGAAAAACGTGGAAACCCGCCTACCGGCGCGTAGATCCGGACAACGGTGGAACCGTGATTAAGTTCATCTCGTGTGCCTCAAAGGAGGTGACCTATACCTTTACACGAAGTGCCGGACAGACCTTTATCGTCGTCAACTGGATTACCCGATGAATAACGCGTTACATAGACCCATTACATAGGATTTGTCAAAATGGAGCACCGACAATGCACTATTTTTCTGCGACTAGGGAGACATAAAAAATGCCTCATTTAAGCCAGCTGCGCTGGGCCAGGTTGCGGTTGAATATTTGATCTTGCTAGTCTTCGTGGCCTTGATTCTGTTTGTTTCCGTAGATGAAGTGTCGGCCTTGAGCCTGTCGCTGAAGGCAACGAGGCATTTAAACTTTAGTTACATCCAGGCCTTGGTGTGGTGTGCACACCCATTTAGCCATAATTCTGAATTCTTATAACCTAGGTGTCACAGTATGCTGAAAGGAAATAGTTGCACACGAAAAGGTGAGGAAGGCGCCAGCCTCACCGAATTCATCATCGCGATTCCTATGATATTGGTCTTCGTCCTGCTTTGCCTGCAACTAGTGCTGATGTATCGCGCCAAGCTGGCGCACAATTTTGCAGTGCAGGAAGCTGCATGTATCGGTGCGATGACCAACGGCAGAGTCGTACCGCGTTTTGTTACCGATCCACCAACGGCGCAACTTGGCAAGCTTGGCTATGCCGCGGTAAGCAAACTTGTTCGCACCACCATGTCGTCACGGCGGTAACCACCTCTTGGCACTACGCTTGCCGGAGCGGGTCGGGTGAGCGCTTAATGAACTGTCTTTTGCCACTGACAGCAATGTCGGTGCATGTGGCAGTGATAGTGGCAAGGCTGTCAACAAATCCGAGGGTATTTTTAGCTTTCTTGGTAAAGCCAAAACGACGGTAACATCTGCCGTCTGGTCGTTCATCCAAGGCTTGATGCGCTAGGGCGACAGCTTAGTTTTATCAACGGCATCACGCCAATTACATGGGCAATGAGACCAGCAAACTCGCCGTAGTCTAGGTCCAGGTAACGGCGTATAAAGACGCTATGTGTAACTCCTGCCTCCTATATCACAACCCAACCCAGGCAGCATTTCTGGAATCCGGTACCATCGAGTTGCAGGGGTTGGATGATGGCATCTTGAAACTCCACTCAGATTACAGGCGATTTCGCTGGCCCTTTGGCGTCAAGGCAGATGATATTGGTAACGATCTCGGCAATGCCAATCTCAAAGGCGACCTGAGCGGTAAAAATATTCAGGACAACACGATCTTGTCGATTGAAATCTTGCGGAGTTATCCGCTCAAAGTCCCGATCGCTAACAGCATTATTAATGCCATGACCAGCATATTGGAAAGTCTGAATCCCACGCCACCGCTATCCATTTTCATCGTCGGCCAGTTACCGTGCTCAACCTGCACTGGCGTGGCATCCTTTTTATCCTTTAGGTACCATGCCCCACCGACTGGCGGTAGCGGTGGCTACGAAGCATTCGATATCGTGATGCTCCTCTGGAACAGCATCACCTCCAGACTCGAAGGAGCGTTTGAACCGGCGGAACCACAGATCGGCTTTTTCCTTGACGCTTTGGATATGGGTGTCTGGGCGGCTGACGAACCAAACAACGTAAAAGCAAAGTGGGGAAGTGCGAGCTTACAAGCGCGCGTTAGTCTATCAGGCACACATTTTTTCCTTATATCGTATTGCGAATAGCGCACTAATCGACGTCATGAAAAGATACGATAATCCTAACCTCAACAACGCTATTATGAATATAAAAAGTTATTTCCATCCCGGCAGAATCAAGAAAGCAATGCCGCTGATCATCATTTTATTTATCGCGGCACTGGCAGTTTTTCTTGCCAATAATTATCTGAGGAGCCGATCCAACGAAATCGAAAAAAGTCTCAGCGACGAAGCCAGCAAAGTGTGCGCCAATATCACCTTGCCGCGTATCGATCTAAGTCCCGGTGATGTGCTCACAATAGATCAATTAGCATCGCGCATGGTGCCAAAGGAATACATGAATTTCGATGTGATTACCCCGGAACAGATCAATACCTATATTAGCAAAAGAATCATCCAACCGATACGTAAAGGAACTCTGTTGCTAGAATCGTATTTCTTAATCTATGAGTCAGTCCCTTTCTCAAAATCAATCCATCCCGGCAACCGCGCTATTACCATTCAGGTCGATGAGATTAATTCTTTTTCCGGTTTACTCCGGGCAGGTGGTCACATTGATTTGTTTTACATGATAAAGCGGCCGCAAGCTGTGTCGCAATTATAAACTACAGTACCAGCGCCGGAAGACACGATGTTAGCGCCGCTGCTGGAAAACGTCGACATTCTCGCCACCGGACAGACCACAGAACGTGAAATTCTGGCCGCTGA
>JACMQE010000153.1 GCA_014377145.1 Glaciimonas sp.
GAGCCGAAATCGAGGATGAGGATTTTTGAATGCATGGGGAGGGAATCTGTAAGAAGCAACGGGGGGCAGGAATGGTGTAATAACAAACACCAACGCGGCGCACTGGTCGCCGCGTTGTCACACAATACAAATTACTCGGAGCGGTAGTTCGGCGCTTCCTTGGTGATCTGCACATCATGAACGTGCGACTCGCGCATACCGGCTGAAGTGATTTGCACGAATTCGGCCTTGCTTTGCAAGTCTTCAATCGTGTTGCAACCACAATAGCCCATCGATGAACGGACCCCTCCAATCATCTGATACAGAATCGTTAAGACGCTGCCTTTGTAAGGTACGCGCCCTTCAATGCCTTCAGGAACAAATTTGTCGGCCTTACTAGCTGAGTCCTGAAAGTAACGATCAGCCGACCCATCGGACATCGCGCCCAGACTACCCATGCCACGATAAGATTTGTAGCTGCGTCCCTGGAACAGGATCACTTCGCCGGGTGCTTCTTCTGTACCGGCAAACATGCTGCCCATCATGACGGTAGAGGCACCAGCTGCAAGCGCCTTGGCGATATCACCAGAAAAACGCACACCGCCGTCAGCAATCACCGGAACACCCGTCCCTTTGAGGGCGGCCGCAACATTAGCAATCGCGGAAATCTGCGGTACGCCGACGCCAGCGACAATCCGCGTGGTACAAATCGAGCCGGGACCAATACCGACTTTAACGCCGTCAGCACCGTACTCAACCAGTGCCATAGCAGCAGCGGGTGTGGCGATGTTGCCGCCAATGACATCCACACCAGGAAAATTTTTTTTAACCCACTTGACGCGATCCAGCACACCTTTAGAGTGGCCGTGTGCGGTGTCAACAACTATAACATCAACGCCAGCCCTGACCAGCAAAGCAATACGCTCTTCATTATCAGCACCTACACCGACAGCCGCACCTACGCGTAACTTGCCTTGATCATCTTTCGATGCGAGCGGATGGGTATTAGATTTTTGAATATCCTTGACGGTGATCAGGCCACGCAACTCAAATGCGTCATTGACGACCATCACCCGTTCCAGACGATGCTTATTCATCAGGCGTTTAGCTTCGCTTAGAGTGGCGCCATCTTTGACGTACACGAGGCGTTCACGAGGCGTCATTTTGGCGCGGACTTCTGCATCCAATTCTTCTTCGAAACGCAAATCGCGGTTAGTAATGATACCAACCAAATTTTTGCCTTCAACGACCGGGAAGCCACTAATACCATGTTGTTCTGACAATGCAATGACGTCACGAATACGCATGGTGGGTGGAATTGTGATCGGGTCACGCACCACGCCAGACTCAAAACGCTTAACCTTGGCAACTTCGCGGGCTTGTTCTTGCGTAGTCAGGTTTTTGTGAATAATACCGATGCCGCCTTCCTGCGCCATGGCAATTGCCAGACGTGCCTCGGTTACTGTGTCCATCGCAGCAGACAATAGTGGAATGTTTAACGCGATGTTGTGTGTCAAGCGTGTCTTGAGAGTAGTATCTTTAGGGAGTACGTCCGAATAAGCCGGAACTAACAGGACATCATCGAACGTGAGTGCATTTTCAACTAGACGCATAGCTTTTCCTATAGGCGCAAAAACGAATTGTACAGAAATCTTGGGAGCACGTCGCCCACGTCGCGTGTTTAATTGCAGACCTGTATGAAATTACTTTGATAACCTTGGCTTGCCCTGACTTTCCGAGGAAATTGGTACGATTTTCTACAAGGGACATAAAGCTAATACTAACAGGTGAAATTACTTAAATCTGCGACTATTCCCCTAAAAGAATCACTGGCAGATTGACATGCCAGTCAAAGCGTGGAGAAATCAGCCGTTGATTTTCCCTATGAAACTATTTTTATGGCGGTAGCTAACCCTATGTATGCGAGCATCGGTAGCGCCACGTTGGCGCTACCGATATGGCTGAATGAAAAAGGTAGCAAACAATATTCCGATATGCCGCCTCCTACATTTTTCCCAGCCAAACGCATCTTCAAAATGCCGGATACTTTTTCTGTTCCACAAGGAGGTATCAATATCAGCAACATGGCTGATATTGATACCATACCAAACAATAACAGAACACCACCAACACTCACAGATCAAAACACTGCGTTCAAGAAGCGTCAGAACGATCCAGCTGCAAAAGATAAAAAATTGCTGAAAATGCCAAAGATATCGCTAATAAAGCCAGAAACTGCGACGACGCTGGTGCCTATCAACGCACACTTGAATCTGGTCAGCGCATAGCCCAGCGCGACGAGAACGGGCAACGTGCATTTTTTGACGATAGTCAGCGTGAGCAGGCGTTACACCAGGATAAGGGAGTATTAGACGACTACAAATGAAGTCGTGCTAGCTTATTTGATAAAAAAGCTCGAGAATTAACGAAATTTTTTATCAATCGTCGTTAGCCGGGCCTCTTCTACCGCAATTTTGCTGGCACGTTTTCTTCTTGATTCCATCGGATCGGCAATTAATCCGCGATAAATCTCAATCCTGTCCGCATCCCTTACCGCGGTCTCTAACGTTTTCAACTTGCCAAATATCCCCACGCGGCAGCAATTTAGGTCAATTTCTGCACACTCTTCCAGCAAACCGCTACGTATAATAGCGTCGTGCAGCGAACTGCCATGCGGGACAATGAGCATTCGAATAAGCTGTCTGGTTGAAATACCATAACAAACCTGAATGCGGATTGATTGAACAGAACTGTCAACGCTGCCCTCGGCAATATCGGTGTCGGGTATAGTCGTTATCATCTTTATATCTGTCACTCAGGGAGCATTACTGTAGACGATTTCGGCACGTTTACAAAAGGCGTCGACAAAGCTGTTGGCGATCATACTGAATACAGGTCCGATTAATTTATCAAGTAGCTTATTAGAAAACTCGTATTGTAGATCGAACTCAATTTTGCATGCATCGGGCCTGAGAGACTTAAAAGTCCATGTCCCATCCAGGAGTTTAAACGGTCCTTCTACCAAACGCATCTTCATCGCGACGGGCGCGGTGTTGATATTTTCAGTGGTAAATGAATGCTTGATACCATGATATTGTATGTTGAGGGTCGCAACGAGTTTGTCATCGTTGCGCTCGCGTACTTCAACGCCGCCGCACCAAGGAAGGAACAGCGGATAATCTTCGACCCGCTCGACCAGCGCGAACATTTGCTCAGCGCTATATCCCAGTAATACTGTTTTATGTACAACTGCCATTAAATATCAACCATTTGATAGAATCATAACTTGAAATTTTAACCGACCTGCGGCACTTTCTACTACATGAGTATTATTGATAATAAAAAAGCTTTCCACGATTACTTTATAGAGGAACGCTTCGAAGCCGGCATGGTACTCCAGGGCTGGGAAGTAAAATCGATCCGTGCCGGGCGTGCTCAGATAAAAGAAGCTTACGTTATCATCCATGATGGTGAAATCCATCTGTTCGGCGCACATATCAGCGCGCTGCTAAGCGCCTCTAGTCACGTCCATCCGGAAGCGGTACGTAACCGAAAACTGCTACTACATGCCGAAGAAATCAAAAAACTGATTATCAAAGTTAAGCGCTCGGGCTATACATTAATACCGCTGAATTTGCACTTTAAAGGCGGTCGTATTAAATGTGAAATTGGTTTGGCCAAAGGTAAAAAACAACATGACAAGCGTGATACGGAAAAACAACGTGATGGCGAGCGTGAAGTCCAGGCCGCTATGAAACAACACCAGCGTTAATATTTTCTGCTCTACAGAAGATTGCCGCCTATCAATAAAAACAGTGCCAGAAAAATTAACTTTACTGGCACTGTTTTTATTTTGCTATTTTGTTATATAAATTAGATTATGGCTTCTTTACAACACCTTGCGATTTCACGACTTGCATCGCAGTAGCAATCAAGCCACTCATGTCACCCAAATTTCCTGGAACGATAATCGCGTTATTGGTTTTTGCTAGCTGACTAAACGCGGCAACGTATTGCTCAGCAACCTTTAGGTTCGCCGCATCCGTACCACCCGGCTCTTGCAATGCAGCAGCAGTTTTGCGAATAGCCTCGGCACTGGCTTGTGCAATCGAAAGAATCGCAGCAGCCTGGCCTTCAGCACGATTAATTGAGGCCTGCTTTTCACCCTCAGATTTGGCAATCGATGCTTCGCGCTCTCCGGTAGCGATATTAATCTGCTCTTGCTTACGGCCTTCAGAGGCGGCAATTAATGCGCGCTTTTCGCGTTCAGCAGTAATTTGGGCCTGCATCGCATGCAAAATCTCTTTGGGCGGAGTTAAATCCTTGATTTCGTAACGCAATACCTTGACGCCCCAGTTAGCGGCCGATTCGTCAATGGCATTGACGATAGTGGTATTAATGTGGTCGCGCTCCTCAAAAGTTTTGTCTAACTCCATTTTCCCAATCACCGAGCGTAAAGTAGTTTGCGCCAATTGCGTAATCGCAGCGAGGTAATTGGATGAACCATAAGAAGCGCGCATCGGATCAGTAATTTGGAAATAGAGAACCCCATCTACTTGCAACTGTGTGTTATCGCGTGTGATACACACTTGCGGTGGAACATCGAGAGGAATTTCTTTCAGAATGTGTTTGTAACCAATCCTATCTATAAACGGCAACACAATACTAAGTCCAGGACCTAAGGTTGCATGATACTTCCCTAATCGCTCGACCACCCAGGCGTGCTGCTGCGGTACGACTTTAACTGTTTTCATGACAAAAACAATGGCGATAAAAAATATAATTAAAGATACGCTTTCGAACATAGATTGGCTCCCTTTCCTGTGTTATTTATCTGAGTGACTCGCCACAATCAAGTGACTGCCACGTATTTCCTGAATAGTAAATTGTCCTGAATGCGGCTCTTCTCCAATTGCCAACTCAACATCCCACAACGCGCCACGATACTTCGCCCGTGCCTTATAAAATCCGACATTCGCCATACTGTCGCTATTGCTTTCCCCATGCCAATGGTCGACATTAATTGTTTGCCCAATATCCAGATTGACATTACTGTCACGTGCGGCGCTCACCGTTCTCCACTTGCCAAACCGGCTGGTGCGAACTACGACAGTACCGGCTACCGATACGATGGCGGCGGCGACAAATTGCCACTCCAGACTCAAGCCAACCAATTCGGCTATCGCGCCCGCGCCCACACCAAAGGCGATCATTAATAAATAAAAAGTGCTGGTAAATAGCTCTGCTAATATTAGTAGGCCGCTTAACAGTAGCCATCCCACCCAAGCATCCATATATTACTCTCTCGCAATTATTCATTTCGCTAGTCTAACGCACAAATAAAAATGCGAGAATTTAAGCTCGCATTTTTATTTATATAAAGCAGCCAAACAATACAGCGATAAGGAATTGCTGCTAGTTGTTAACCGCAATATTATTGCGCCGCTGCTAATTGCTGCCAAGTATCGATGACATTGTCAGGATTCAGGGAAATCGATTCAATACCTTGCTTCATCAACCATTCAGCAAAGTCAGGATGGTCAGATGGACCCTGACCACAAATACCGACGTATTTGCCTTTTGCAAGACAAGTGGCAATAACTTTACTTAGTAATGCTTTAATTGCTGGATCACGTTCGTCAAAGTCAGCGGCCAATAATTCCATACCAGAGTCACGATCCAGTCCTAATGTTAGCTGGGTTAAATCGTTTGAACCGATAGAGAAACCATCGAAATGCTCAAGGAACTCCTCGGCCAGAATGGCGTTAGATGGCACCTCGCACATCATGATGACGCGCAAGCCGTTCTCACCCCTCACAAGGCCATTTTTTCCCAGCAAGCCGATAACTTTTTTGGCCTGACTGACCGTCCGTACAAACGGCACCATGATCTCAACGTTAGCGAGGCCCATATCTTCGCGTACGCGTTTCATCGCCTGGCATTCCATTTCAAATGCTTCGGCAAAATCTTTCGATAAATAACGCGCAGCGCCGCGGAAACCAAGCATTGGGTTTTCTTCATCCGGCTCGTAACGCGAACCACCAATCAATTTTTTGTATTCATTTGACTTAAAATCGGACAGACGGACGATGACGGTTTTAGGCCAAAATGCTGCGGCGATAGTCGCAATCCCTTCTGCAAGTTTATCGACATAAAAAACTTTCGGTGATGCATGTCCACGTGCTACCGATTCAACCGCTTTCTTGAGATCAGCATCGATGTTTGGATATTCAAGAATCGCACGTGGGTGAACACCGATATTGTTGTTGATGATGAACTCCAGACGCGCCAAACCAACGCCGCCGTTTGGAATCGACTGGAAGTCAAACGCTAATTGTGGATTTCCGACGTTCATCATAATTTTCAACGGTAGCTTTGGCAGTTCACCGCGTGCAACTTCAGTCACTTCCGTTTCTAACAGGCCGTCATATATCTTGCCTTCATCACCTTCTGCACAGGAAACGGTAACGAACGTGCCATTTTTCAGGATATCCGTTGCATCACCGCAACCAACTACTGCAGGTACGCCCAATTCACGCGCAATAATCGCAGCGTGGCAGGTACGACCGCCACGATTGGTGATAATCGCGGCAGCGCGCTTCATGACAGGCTCCCAATTAGGATCTGTCATATCGGCAACCAATACATCACCGGGTTGCACACGTTCCATGTCGGCGGCGTCATGAATCACACGTACCGGGCCTGCACCAATTTTTTGCCCGATAGCGCGACCTGTCGTCAGTATGTTACTACTACCTTTGAGTCTGAAGCGCAAATGTGCTTCAGACAGTTTTTCTTGGGATTTTACGGTTTCTGGACGTGCTTGCAAAATATACAACTTTCCGTCACGTCCATCTTTTCCCCATTCGATATCCATCGGACGCTGATAGTGCTTCTCGATGATGGTAGCGTATTTTGCCAATTCGACGATTTCAGCATCGTTCAGTGAGTAACGGTTGCGCAACTCAATAGGCACATCTACAGTCTGGACTGAACGGCCGGCTTTTGCTTCGCCGGTGAATTCCATCTTGATCAGTTTAGAACCGATATTGCGACGGATAATCGGCAGTTTTCCTTGTTTTAAAATTGGTTTATGAACATAAAATTCGTCAGGATTAACCGCGCCCTGCACCACCGTTTCGCCCAGGCCATAGCTCGATGTGATGAACACAACATCTTTGAAGCCGGATTCGGTATCGAGAGTAAACATGACACCAGCTGCACCAACGTCTGAACGCACCATGCGCTGCACACCCGCGGACAAAGCAACTTCTGCGTGTGTAAATCCTTTATGAACGCGATATGAAATCGCACGATCGTTGTATAACGATGCAAAAACGTACTTCATCGCTTCAAGTACGTTTTCGATACCGACTATATTCAGGAATGTTTCCTGTTGACCGGCAAACGATGCATCAGGCAAATCTTCAGCCGTCGCGGATGAACGCACGGCAAACGACATCTCGCTAGAAGAATCGGCAACCAGATGCTGATAAGACTCTTGTATTTCCCGCTCTAGACGCGATTGAAATGGCGTGGCGACAATCCATTCACGAATCTCTGCACCGGCTTGACCCAATGCACGCACATCTTCAATATTTAAGTTTTCAAGACGATTGAATATACGCTGTGCCAACGATATACCGCCATTTGTGCTATAAGACAAAAAATCTCGGAAAGCCTGTGCTGTCGTGGCAAAACCACCGGGTACGCGCACGCCAGCCTTCGCAAGCTGACTAATCATTTCACCCATTGACGCATTTTTTCCACCGACAGAATCAACATCTGTCATTCGCAGATTTTCAAAAGGAGTGATGTAAGCAGCCCCCTGGGTAGCGCCCATTTGTATTACATTTGACATAACAACCTCTATTTTGATGATAAGAAATTTTCTCATTACATACGCGCGACCCTTATTTTTTTGTTATTTTTTGTCGGCTCAGGCTTAAATTTATTGGTTGGGCGCCATTCTATTCCAATTCGCTACGAAAGTGAGAACAGAGACGCCACAGTATATTCTAATTCAGGACTTTTCTTAAACTCCTCTAGCAATCAAGTTTTCATTCCCTATGCGCAATCAGTATCTCAGCGATGTTATGTCTTTTTCTGTAAGCTATCTTTCAAACCAGTTTTTATCCAGCAAACATCATGTCAGAAGCCCCTATCCTCCCGCTACCATTCGCTAATCGCACTGTTTTCTTTGTTTCCGATATTATCGGCATTAATGCCAAAACATTTTGTCACTCTGTACTGACACAATTTGAACTGCGCTTTAAACAGGTGCGAATACCGTTTATCGATAAAATAGGTAAGGCGTACGACGCTGAGTGTAGAGTCAATGAAGCATTCATGGCTGATAATTCAAAAGAGTATAAAAATCGGATCGAAGCGATTAATTTTTCGTTGGCCCATGACGATGGTCAATCAAACAAAAATCTAGCAAGTGCGAACGTGATTTTGGTCGGGATATCGCGCTCTGGAAAAACCCCTACGAGTTTGTATCTGGCATTGCAATACGGGATTAAAGCAGCGAATTATCCGCTTACTCCAGAGGATTTTGAGCGCGAAAAATTGAAAAGATTTTCGGCTTGACTATCTTGCCTGGGCGTCTTTCAGAAATCCGTAACGAGCGACTTCCGGGTAGTAAGTATGCAGCGCTAACCAATTGTCGCTATGAAGTAAATGAAGCGGAGGCCA
>JACMQE010000154.1 GCA_014377145.1 Glaciimonas sp.
CCGCCTGACAAATGGACGTTCTTGCCGATTTGTGCACATGAGCCGACAGTCGCCCATGCATCCACCATTGTGCCTTCATCAACATACGCACCGATGTTGACAAAAGAGGGCATCAGAACGACGTTTTTACCGATGAAACTGCCATGCCGTGCAACCGCTGGTGGGACGACGCGAAAGCCGCCTTTGGCGAAATCTTCGGCAGTGTAATTGGCAAACTTGGTAGAGACTTTGTCATAGAACTGCATATGCTCGCCAGCTGGCATTGACAAGTTATCTTCTAGGCGGAATGATAGAAGAACGGCTTTTTTGATCCATTGATTGACGACCCAATGCCCCTCGATTTTTTGGGCAACGCGTAATGTGCCTTCATTTAATTCTGCAATGACTTTGGCGACGGCCTGGCGTAAGTCAGACGGGGCTTTCTTTGGTGAAAATTCAGTGCGCTGTTCCCAGGCTTGATCGATAAATTGTTCTAGAGATTGCATCATCATTGGTCGCTTACAAAATTAAAAAATAGGTGTTGTTGTACTGAATTGAGTTAGAAAAAATAGGCTATTCGGTGGACTAGCTGTTGCAATTCGTCAAAGTCCTTTGACAAAACTGACTATTCGTTGCGCGGCTTCCAGGCATTCGTCTACTTCAACCACTAGTGCCATCCGGATCCGTTGCTGTCCTGGATTGGTGCCATGAGCGTCACGTGCCAGATAGCTGCCTGGTAATACGGTGACATTATATTCGACATAGAGACGTTTGGCGAAGTCAATATCGGAGAGCGTTGCGTGTTTATCTACCTTGGCCCATAGGTAAAAACCAGCATCAGGTAGCGATATGTCTAGCACTTCCTCTAACAACGGTGTTACTTGCTGAAATTTGGTAATGTATTTAGTCCGATTTTCGGTGACGTGGATTTCGTCGCTCCAGGCAGCAATTGAGGCCGATTGAATTGAGGGGCTCATCGCGGCACCATGATAAGTACGATAAAGCAAGAATTTCTTCAAAATGGCAGCGTCGCCGGCGACAAAGCCAGAGCGCATGCCGGGCACATTTGAGCGCTTGGATAAGCTGGAAAACGTAATCAGGCGCGGATAGCCTTCGCGGCCCAACAAGTAGGCGGCTTCTAGACTACCGAGCGGTGCTTCGAGTTTGAAATAGATCTCGGAATAACATTCATCGGCTGCGATCACAAAGCCATAGCGATCGGATAAAGTAAATAGATTTTTCCAGTCTTTCAGCGACAGCACGGCACCGGTAGGATTGCCCGGAGAGCAAAGATACAGAAGTCTAACACGTGCCCATACTGTCTCCGGTACCTTGCTGTAGTCGGGAGCAAAGTTGCGAGCCGGATCTGAGTTGACGAAATACGGTTGCGCGCCGGACAAATAAGCCGCACCTTCGTAAATTTGGTAAAACGGATTTGGACACATCACCAACGCATCGCGGTCAGACGGATCAACCACCGTTTGCGCTATTGCGAACAACGCTTCACGGGAGCCGTTTACTGGCAATATCTGTGTGGCTGGATTGACCGTTGGCAGGTGGTAGCGGCGCGCTAGCCAGCTTGCGATAGTTTTGCGCAGTGCTTCGGTGCCAACCGTGCTGGGATAGTTTGCCAAGCCATCTAAATTGTCGGCTAAAGCTTGACGGATGAACATTGGTGTCGGGTGTTTGGGCTCACCAATACCCAGACTGATAGGTTTGTAGGCCCTGTTCGGCGTGACGCCGGAAAATAGCGTCCGTAGTTTTTCAAACGGATACGGTTGCAACCGATCTAATATTGGATTCATGGGGAATAAGTAGAGTAATTATTCGATTGAGAGCTGGAGTAAAGGTGTGACAAATCATTGGTGTAATCATCCGGGCAAAAGACATCCATAAAAGAAAATCCAAAGGCTAAGATCGTAGTTTGCATTATATACAGAAATAATTATCTAATGGCTGTGATGGGCGTGTGTTCGTGGTTGGCAGCGTCGAGGTGTTGTGACAAACACGATTTGCTGGTTAATTTTTATAGAGAAGTATCATTAATATTTTGTAACTTTTTGCTATTAACTTAGATGATGTCGAATGTTGTAATATTAAACTCGCTTTTATAAATTTTGATTGCGGCGTGGGTAATTTTGCCGAATTTGATAAAAATAGCCGATAACGTGCGTTTAACTTCCATTAAATTAGCGGAATTCAAATCTTTTGTTGATCCAACCAATTTTCAGGTTCCAGGCCAGTTGGTCGGTGTAGTCGGACCCAATGGTTGCGGCAAATCTAATATTATTGATGTGGTGCGCTGGGTGTTGGGATAGTCGAAGGCTTCTGAATTGCACGGTGAGTCGATGCAGGATGTTATTTTTAACAATTCTTCGCACCGTAAGCCCGCTGGCCGCTCATCGGTAGAGCTGGTGTTTGATAACGCGATAGGAAAAGTGGGCGGTCAATGGGGTCAATATGCTGAAATCGCTGTCAAGCGCACGCTGACTTGCGATGGTACCTCCACTTATCACATTAATAATCAGTCAGTGCGGCGGCGCGATATTCAAGATATTTTCATGGGTACTGGCCTTGGTCCACGCGCTTATGCGATTATTGGACAGGAAATGATTTCGCGGATTATTGAAGCGCGTCCGGAAGAATTGCGGGTTTTTCTGGAAGAGGCTGCGGGCATATCGAAGTACAAGGAACGTCGCCGTGAAACTGAAAATCGGCTGAACGACACGCTTGACAATCTATTACGCTTGGAAGATATCCTGCGCGAATTAAATAGCAATCTGGAGAAGCTACAAGTACAAGCTGTTGTTGCCCACAAATTCCATGCTTTGCAAGGCGATCAGGAAGAGAAACAAAAGTTGTTATGGCTATTGCGTAAAAATGAAGCCAAAGCAGAGCAGGAAAGATATTTCCGTGAGACTGAAAAAGCTCAGATTGATCTGGACGAACAGAATGCGAAATTACATCACGTCGAGACGGCGCTTGAACAATATGCGGCAATCGCATTATGTTGCTAGTGACCGAATGCATCAGGCGCAGGGGCATTTGTATCAGACCAATTCAGAAATCGGTATTTTGGAAGTGCAAATCAAGCTCGTCATCGAATCGCGCAGCCTTCTACAATCCCAACTGAATTCATTGACCGCGCAACACGATCAATGGCAGCGTCAAAGCACGCAACATCAGGAAGATATGGCAGAAGCTGAATCTACCTGGAAGAGTTGGCCGCTCGCGTGGAGCAGTCGCAAGTGAGAGCTCAGCAACAAAGTGATCCTGTACCCGCGCTGGAACAGTCGTGGCGTGAAGCGCAATTTAAAAGTACCGAATCGCGTGCCAAAATTATGCAATTTTCAGCAGCAGATCGAGTTGGAATCAACGTATCAGCGCAATGCCCCCAATATTCTGAATGGTTTGAACATTCGCCGCGAGCGTCTGTCGCAGGAAAAAAATGGCTTGAATTTGTCTGATACTACCTACCTCACCAATCTAAAATACGCACTAGAAGAAAAGCAAGCCGGATTGGAAAAGGTGTCCATGCAGCTGGAAGCACGTCTATCCGCGTTAAAGCAGTTGCAAGAAAGTGTACAAAGTCAGGGCAAGGTCCAGCCTTGGCTGCAAAAGCATGAATTGGTTGAGCTGCCGCGCCTGTGGCAAAAGCTGCACATTGATCAAGGTTGGGAAACCGCAATGGAATCGATATTGCGTGAGCGTATGTCAGCCTTGGAAATGTCGAATCTAGAATGGGCCAAAGGATTCTTTAAAGATGCCCCGCCGGGCAAGCTGGCCTTGTTTACCCTCTTAGATAGCAATATTGTGGTTCCGGCGGGTTTCAAGTCATTCCTGAACTTGATGCAACTCAACGATCCAGGTCTGCGCGCCTTGATGCAGGCTTGGTTGCACAACGTATTTGCGACTGAGGATACCCTAACGGCATTTGCTGAGCGCGTCAAGTGCCGGTCGGCGCTTGTTTTGTGACTCGCCAAGGACATGTCATCAGCAAGACCAGCGTGCGTTTTTATGCCTTTGACCCAGAGCAGGACGGCATGTTGGTGCGGCACCAAGAGATTGAAAATATCACCAAACAATTGCGCGTGCAACAAATGTTGACCGATGAGGCGCGTTCGCGCTCAGTACATGCTGATGCAACACTTACACATGCGACGCAGCGTTTACAAGATTTACGTCAAAAGCATAATATAGCTTGACGCAAGCAGTACACGGATTGCAGATTGATGTGATGAAATTGTCCGAGTTACAAGAGCGGCTCAATCAGCGCATCTCGCAAATTGCTGCCGATCTGGCCGAAATTGCATTGCAAGAAAATGAGCAGCAACAGGTCAAGCTGGAGTCCGAGGCACAGTTTAAACAACTTAATGTGGAGTTAGGTGACCTGCAAGAAAAACGTGAAGATGGATAAACCGATTATCTTAGTAAAGAACAACAACTAAACGATACCCGACAGCGCTTGCGCGAAATAGAGCGAAGCGCCAGGAAACCGAGTACGCGGACAAATCGTATCGGAACAAAATTAAAGAATTGAAGCGCAGCATTGCCACCGCAATGGAACAAGCCGCACAGTTGTTTGCTAATATGCAGCAAGGTCATCTTGAGCTGGAAAGTCTGGATAATCAGGCTGCGCAAACCGGCTTGCAAGACTTTCTCGATAAGCGCACTGATCAGGAACGTA
>JACMQE010000155.1 GCA_014377145.1 Glaciimonas sp.
GAGTTTTTGATGCGGTTGGCATGAGCCTGAGTTGCCACTTTAAATGTTTATTACACTACGTTGCCTATTTATTTGGTCTCGGGATCAGTAACAAAACCAATTTTCCTAAGTCCTCCAGACTGCGCGGCAGCCATCACTTGTGCAATTTTTTCATATTCGGTAGTGCGCTCAGCGTGCAAATGCAATTCAGGTTGCGGCTCCTTTTTTACCGCAGCGGCAATCTTCAGTTGCAATTTATTACGATCAACCGCTTCATCATTCCAGTAGACTTTACCAGTCGCATCTATCGACAGATTGATACTCTCCGGCTTAACTCGATCAGGTTGGTTGGTGGCGCGTGGCAAATCTATTTTTACCGCGTGATTCATCACTGGAATGGTCATGATAAAGATAATTAGCAAGACCAACATCACGTCAACTAGTGGTGTGGTGTTGATCTCAGGATTAAAGTCGTTGTCCGAATCGGAAAGGGAACCCATTGCCATTATTTACCTTTCACAACGACTAGCTTGGAACTGATTTTTTCAGCGCCACTATTATCGGTCTTATTTGCATCAGCACGTGAACCCATGACGAATAGGGCGTGTAGATCGAAACCGAACTTATTCAATTTTGCAATAATAGTTTTATTGCCACGTACCAGCGCGTTGTAACCAAACGTAGCTGGAATAGCAACAGCCAGACCCAGTGCCGTCATGATCAGTGATTCACCGACCGGACCGGCAACTTTATCGATACTGGCCTGACCAGAAGTGCCGATCGCGACTAGTGCGTGATAGATTCCCCATACCGTCCCAAACAGACCAATGAATGGCGCGGTGGAACCAACCGATGCGATTACAGCCATGCCAGTTTGTAGTTTGTTGGATGCTTCATCGATGGCTTGGCGTAATGATAAAGTTACCCAGTCGCTGGTAGATAGTTGGTCGTGCAGATGACCGCTGTGGGCTGTGTGATGATGCATTGACAAAACGCCAGCCTGTGCGACTTCTGCGAAAGGATTGTCTGTACCTAGTGTGGCGATCCCTTCCGGCAGATTATTCGTGTCCCAGAATTGGTGACCCGCAGCGTTGGCGGCGCGCTGTAATCTGATAATCTGGAGGGCCTTGGTGAGTATCACGTACCAAGAAGAGAGCGACATGATCACCAGCAACACGGCGACACTTTTAATAACAAAATCACCCTGAGACCAGAGCGCTTCTAAACCGTATGGACTTACTTCCATGCTTATTCCTTTTTTTTGTAAAAGCTTCGTTGATTTGGTGCGGTACTTATTTATGGACTTATGCAAAATTGTCCCAGCAACCCTATGTTTTCCTAGCCATCATAGTCTATTGTCTTCGTCGGCATGGCTCGCTAGGAAAATCTTGCTGAATTGTTGATTAAATAGAATCTAAATTAAAAAATGTATTAATTCGAAAGCTGAAAGTTAATAGGGACGATTGCATACACCTGCATTGGCTTGCCATCTTCCATATGAGGCTTGAAGAGTGCTCTTAATATCGCCTGCTTAGCAGCTTCGTCGAGACGCGTTGAACCAGAGCTCTTCTGTAACTCTACCCGTTCTGCCCGGCCTTTTTCATTGACGAGAACGCGCATGACTACTTTACCTTCTTCTCCCATGCGTTTGGCAGCAGCAGGATATTCGGGGCTAGGGGGGCGAATGTATTCAACACCAAAACTGATCGTATGCGGTGTAGCTGGTGCCGTCGGGCACGCAACTGGTGAGGTTATATACGCGGCGGATGTTTCCGATTGTGGCAGTTGCTGTGGCGAAACCGGCGGAGAAATAGCTTTTTCGGAAAGGGTATTATTGACAACAATCGGGGTCGGTCGAGGTAGCGCGATATTTTTCTTCAATACAGTAACAGTTTTAGGAATGGTCGGCTGTGACTTTG
This sequence comes from Glaciimonas sp., assembly GCA_014377145.1. The sequence continues at coordinate 1,899 of JACMQE010000155.1, forward strand.
GTGGAATTGGTCCTGGTGCGCGTTCCAAGGTGATGAAGGTCGCGAATACTTCTTTCGGAATAACTTGCACAGCTTGATGAATCAAGCTTCCTTTCAAGACAAGAAAGAAGCCAACATGCAACAAAATAATTGCGCCTAGCGGTCCGATACGTTTAACTTGGCGCCACACAAATGTGGGAAGGTATGGCGATGATGACGACATTGTTGCGCTCATTTACTTACACTAATCTTATGCGGTTGGTGGCATCGGCTGGAATACCAAAGCATGGAGGTAGCGATGTGCTGCCGGGGCGCTGTTTTCTAAACATTCGCGCAAGATATTTTTAGCGCAGGAATGACATTTTCCGCAACTATCTGCGACCCCAAGACTCTGCCTTAAATCTCGCATGGACGATATGCCTGAATTTACCGCATGGCGTATTTTTTGGTCAGAGACGTCGTTGCAAACACAAACAATCATTTTTCACCTTAATACGAATAAAAAATTGATCTTAATGAATAAGCGTGATTTTTACGCTAGAAATTACAACTGTTTCAATTAGTGCGGCTACCCTTTACTGACCGCTTAAGCAAACTGTATTTTTCCAGGCTCGGCATACCCTGCTCCACCAATGTAGTCACTGTTCCGACAGTTGCTTGCAAGTTGTGCGCAATACCGGTGCCAGATTAGGGAGCACTGCCAGTGCCTTTAAATGTCGCTCAATGAATGATGCCAATTTAGTGTAACCGCGCTTGCCTCTGGTTGCATCGTCTGATGATGTGCCATGCATGCGACATTAGATGTAGAACAGCTGAGATGAGTAGTTCCGGTCGCGCGGGTGCCTCGTTGGGGGCAATAAACGCTGTATTCATATCTTTGTTGATCATTATTCTCCTTAGTGGCTGGCTGGTATTGCAAACGTCTTTGGCTTACGCTGTCAAAATTAATTTATTTAAATGTGTTATTCGTAATTTATAAATTCTGCCACCGTGGTCAATTTCCAATTCGCGCATCTGCTTAAACAGGTCATGACTGTTAATACGGATTATGGCCGGTCTGACTGTTTTCATGGCGCTTGAATGTGAAGTTTTTTCGCCTTCTGGATGTTCTTTTGCGCGCTGTAAAGATTGGCCCACGATAGTCCTTTATATAAATGAGAATAGTTCTTATTTAGATTATTAGATATTTAAACTGGAATTGCAAGCACTTTTACTACCTACCCCATAGTTTTTATGTAAATCAAGCTTTTATTTCTCGATATTGATCAGGGCTGGCACTACTCTTTATATTTTAATACTAGGAATTGCGCAAAAACACCCCAGCGGCGTTGTACTCTCCTAGCCGCATTAGCATGCTGTTTTCGTCGGCAGGGTTGCCAAGTCCGTTGCTGGAATAACTTTGCGTTACTCCTAACTAAGTGCAAAAGATAAATATTTATATTCTAAAATAAAAGCCATACTATTCATAGATCGATTGCTATTCGCATAGCAGTATGTTGTGATAGATGGTATTTCGCTCTTTTCAAACGAAAAAGCCATCAATTTAATGACTTTTGTATCTTGTGAAGGCTTATTGGGTTGGAGCTTACTCCTTGGGCTTGGCCGCCTCACGACGGTTAAAACCTGTCACCATGTCAAAACGGAACAGGCGGCATTCCAATGCGCCGTTAAAAAAGGGTGTTTTGCGCGCTTCTTTGAGTCGCAACAATTTTGGTAAAGTCAGGTCGGCAGTAAAAAGGAACACAGTCCAGCCTGCGAAGCGTTGCTTGAGGGTATTGCCAAATGCATTGAAGAACTCGTTGAATATGTCATCTGTAGCCAATGTGCTATCGCCCCGAATACCTATCCGTTCGCCATAGGGAGGGTTGGTTAATATAATACCGCCGCTAGCACTGAGTGCGTTCGGTGGGTGCACTTCTTGGGCCTCAACCTGTTTTAGCGGTAATTCAAAAAGGATACCTGCGTTGCGCAAATTTTCTGTGGTGATCGCCACCATATCGCCTGAAATATCGCTACCGAAAATAGTTGGGGTGAGTGGCATCTGATTCGGTTTAATCGCGCTTTTGATCGCCTGCCATTGGGCAATTTCAAAGCCATGAAATTTTTCGAAAGCGAATTCGCGTCGCGCACCGGAGGGAATACCCGCCAGAATTTGTGCAGCTTCGATCAGAATTGTCCCGGAGCCACACATTGGATCGAATAAGACCTTTCCCGGTTTCCAGCCAGCAGCGCGGAGTAATCCAGCAGCAAGATTTTCACGAAGTGGGGCATTGCCAGTTTCAGCGCGCCAGCCGCGTTTAAAAAGCGCTTCACCAGAAGTATCTAGATATATTGTTAAATTATGCGCATCCAAAAAACCGACGACACGCATGTCTGGAGTATGAGTATCGACCGAGGGACGTTCATCACAGATGTCGCGAAAACGGTCACAGATCGCATCTTTGATCTTTAGCGTCGTGAATTCTAAGCTCCGCAATGGAGATTTGATGGCGGTGATATCGACGCGAATAGTGCGGCTAATGCTAAACCAGTTTTCCCACTCTTGCGCCAGAGCGGTGTCGTAAATATCATTTACAGTTTTATAAGAGCCATGCGCCAGGCACATTAAAACACGGCTGGCAATGCGTGAGTGCAGATTGACACGCCAGGCATCGCTAAGTAAGCCTGAACAATGTACGCCGCCGGGAACCTGGTTATGGACTCTAAGCGTGACCGCAGGTACAGCCAATTGGGCAATTTCATTTATTTCTTCTGCAAGCGCAGACTCAAGGCCTCTAGGGCAAGGACAAAAATACGAGTGTTTTGAGCTAGGTGATTGTGCGGTAAGTACTTGTGCCATGAGGGGTTCTCTTTATCCGTTAGCTACCTCTAAAGCTGAGGTAGAGGTGAAATGAATATTCACGCGATGGTAAATAGCCGTCGTGTTACATGCTTACTATTTAAAACTTAATTAGGACTTACGCAAAATCGCCCCAGCGGCGTTATGCTCTCCTATTCATACCGGTTTACTATCTTTCGTAGCAGGTTTTGATAAATCGGTTGCTGAAAAATTTTTCCGTAGCCTATTAATTACTATTTGGCAAAGGCGCGTTCAACAAAATCGAGGTGGTCCTGACCCCAATAACCTTTGCCATTAACGACGTACCAAGGAGCACCAAATACATTTTCTACAATGGCTTCGTCCGTGAATCGAATAAACTCTGCATCAATGCTGGCTGTGTCTGCAGATTTTAATATTATCTTGCCGTCGTAGCCGAATGCAGTTGCAATTGCAATTAGCGTATCGGCATCTGCGATGTTCCTGTTTTCAACCCATAATGCTGACATTATGGCAGCGGTCAAGTCCAGTGCGGCCTGGATGCCTTGCGCAAGTTGCGTTGCGATGATCTACTTTCCAGCTTCGTCGCTATGCACTGGAAAGTAGATCGGCTGTAAATTCAGCGACAATCCTAAATGCTCGCTCCAGCATTGCAGTTCGTTTAGTCGGTAGGCTTGGCAATTTGGAGCACGTTTGGCTAACGTTGTTAGTCGCCTATGCCCAAGGTATGCAAATGGTGAATGGAGCACGAAATAGTACTCACAGATTTTGCTCATATTGCCTCCTCAATTCTTATATTAATATTTGTGTACTAACTTAGAATGGCTTGACTACGACCAGAGCAACGATAGCCAACAATAAAATGACCGGCACTTCGTTGAACCAGCGCAACCATACATGACCACGTTTATTTGTTCCAAGTTCGAATTTTTTGAGCATACTGTCGCAAGCATGGTGATAGCCGATCAATAAAATAACGAGTAGTAACTTTGCGTGCATCCAGCCATTACCGGCACCTCTTCCTATCCCAAAACCTATCCACAGCCAAACGCCAAAAATAATAGTTCCTATCGCCAATGGTGTCATAAAGCGATACAGTTTTCTTGCCATCAACAATAGTCGCTGCGTCGCGAATGGTTCGGATTCCTGTGCCAGATTGACGAGGATGCGCGGCAAGTAAAATAAACCCGCAAACCATGAAACGATGAAGATGATGTGTAGCGCTTTAATCCAAAGCATAATGATCTCCTTATAGGTGAGCCTGGGAATGGCGTAGTAATTGGATAAGACTTACGCAAAATAGCTCAGCAGCGTTGTATCCCCTTAGCCGTAATAGCATATTGTCTTCCCCGGCAAGGTTTGATAAGCTTTTTTCTGCGACGGTTTTGTGTAGGCCTTGGTTATGTTGATTTTGTTATTGATTGATTTTTACTAAATGTATTTATTATCAGATACGAACTTCACCGTGACCAAACACGATATATTTTAGCGATGTTAAGCCTTCCAGTCCGACTGGACCACGCGCATGTAACTTGTCGTTCGAAATTCCAATTTCAGCACCTAGTCCAAACTCGAAACCATCCGCAAAACGGGTCGATGCGTTAATGATGACGGAGGCCGAATCGACCTCACGCAAAAACCGCATTGAGTGCGAGTAATTTTCAGTGACGATGCTATCAGTGTGGTGAGAAGAGTAGTGATTAATGTGCGTAATCGCTTCATCTATATCTTCGACAATTTTGACCGCCAGAATTGCCGCCAGATATTCAGTGCCCCAGTCATTTTCAGTCGCGGCGGTCAAATGTGGGTAGTCGCAGGACCGCAATATCTTGCTAGCCTCGGCATCGGCGCGCAGTTCGACGTCTTTGGTAAGATATAAATGCGCCAGTTCGGGCAACACATGTGGCGCAACTGAACGCGCTATTAACAAAGTCTCCATCGTGTTGCAGGTGCCGTAACGATGACATTTGGCGTTGAAGGCGATTGCCAGTGCTTCCTTTTGATCCGCTGCATTGTCGATATAGACATGACAAATTCCATCCAGATGTTTGATCATCGGGACTTTGGATTCTTTGATTAAGCGTTCTATCAAACTTTTTCCTCCGCGCGGGATGATGACGTCGACGTATTCCGGCATACTTATCAAGGTTCCGACTGCTGCGCGATCGGTAGTCTCGATAACTTGTACTGCATCGCTAGGCAAACCGGCACCCTTCAATCCTTCTTTGACTATTTTTGCCAAAGCCTGATTACATTGAATTGCCTCCGAGCCACCGCGTAAAATTGTTGCATTCCCACTCTTGATGCATAACCCGGCAGCATCGATAGTAACATTCGGACGCGCTTCATAAATGATGCCGATGACACCTAGTGGTACACGCATTTGGCCAACTTGAATCCCGGTCGGGCGATATTTCATGTTGGAAATTTCACCGATCGGATCAGGTAGGGCAACGATTTGTTGCAAGCCTTTGACCATGGCCGCGATGGCTTTATCGGATAAGGTTAGACGATCCAACAGCTCTTCTTCCAGCCCGCTGGCGCGTGCTGCTTCTAAATCTTTTTGATTTGTGGTGCGCAGTTTAGTCGCATCGCGGCAGATTGCTTCTGCGATCAATGTTAATGCGCGATTTTTAGTAGCAGTATCTGCGCGGGCCATTAAACGTGAAGCTGCGCGAGCCCGTTGGCCGACATTAGTGATGTATTGTTTGGTGTCCATAATACTTCATTGATCTAATCTGTTGGAAAGTGGAGCCAATTCCGCTGGCTTTTTCTTGTTTACCTTGTCTATCTTTTATAGGGTGTCGATCTAATCATCGCCGCGCTTTGTCAGGGCCATACCAGATGTCATGAAGAACGTGCAACTTTTAACCCTAATTGCAACAAAGCATCCCACGCGTCACCCGCAAATACTTTGTCGCGTAAACCTTTGACCATTTTGTCAATTTGCGCTGCTTGTTGCAGCGCCGCTTCGATTGTCGACATTGATAAACGCTGCAGGGCTGGCTCCATTAAACGCTCACGCGGACCCCAGATACGATATTCTTTTAGCAGGGTATTTAACGGACGGCCTTGGATCATGCCTGATTTTAATTTCAATAAGGTGCGACATTCTTCCGAAATTGCCCACAGTACTAGCGACAGCGCTTCGCCTTCGCCTTTTAAACCGTCGATCATCCTCACCAGACGCCCGATATCACCAGCAAGCATGGCCTCGTTCAATTTAAAAACATCATAGCGCGCCACATTCAACACTGCATCTTGGATTTGCTCAAAACTAAGCTTGCCTGGTGAGTACAACAACGCCAGTTTTTGGATTTCTTGATGTGCCGCCAACAAATTCCCTTCAACGCGATCCGCAATAAAATCAAGTGATTGGCGATCAGTACTTTGCTGCTGTACTGCCATCCGCACACCAATCCAGTTTGGTAACTGTGGACGCTCAATTTGTGGGATGTCGATATAGACACTGGTCTGCTGCAACGATGCAACCCACGCCGCTTTTTGGGTGGCCCAATCCAGCTTTGGCAACGTGATAATGGTGATGTTATCTGGATTGAGTGTAGCGGCATATTGCTGTAACGCCTGACTGCCATCTTTACCCGGCTTGCCGGTCGGGATGCGTAACTCAATTAGTTTCTTGTCACCGAAGAGCGATTGTGATTGGTTCGCGGTCTGTAATTCCCCCCATTTAAAACTGCGATCAACAATCAGCACATCGCGTTCGGTGCAACCAATAGCACGTGCACTTTTTCGAATTTTGTTAGCCGCTTCCAGTGCCAGCAGATGCTCGTCGCTGGTGATGACGTACAGCTGGGCCACTGTTTTAGTCAGGTGAGTATCAAGGGCTTCAATCCGCAGTTGCATGCCGGGCCTCGTTATGACGCTGGGGTGGTTGGGCTTGTCGGCGATACCAAGGTTCCAGGCGTTGCTGATTGTATTAATACGTTAGTGATTCCGGTGTTAGTTGGTTTGAGGGCCGTAAGACGCCGCAGAATTTGACGGACCAGATCAGTTTGCATATCCCGATACAACAATGCTTCCTCAGTAACTTTTGATAGTTCTTGCGATTCGTTATAGCTGATTTCGCGCTTGAGTGTGATTTGGATGGGGGCCATTAATTCTTTTTGATGCGCATCTTTCAAGCGAAATGAGAATTTGGAATACAAAATGTATTCACGCGCACGGCCCTGACTGTTAAGGGCCAAAATTACTTTCTCCTGGATTTGCGAGAGCACTTCTAAAATCGCCTCGGCACCTTCTTCCTTTGCCAATACAGTAGTATTGCCACTGGATATGATGTTACGTTTCAATTCGATGCCCAATGGCATACCGGTAGCCGAGCCCAGATAGATGGATTTGAATGGTAAATTGGACGCCCCACGTAAATGGAAGCCGCACGCTGCGAGCATTGTGCTGAGTGTGAAAATCATTAAACAGCTTATCGACCAACGGGGAAAAATTTGGTGGCTCATGGAAATACATGTCATACAGATATTCCTTGTTTCAAAATGCGGTACAGCATGCCTATGCCTATGCCTGGGCTAGCCCGCCGATATTTGGGCTGGCCCAGGCACAAGATGAAGCTTATTGCCAACATCAAGCCACGATATTGATAAGCTTTCCAGGCACAACGATTACTTTTTTTGGCATACCTTCAAGATACTTTTGCACATTTTCATGGGCAAGTGCTAGCGCTTCAATGGTGCTTTTGTCTGTGTCTTTTGCGACGATAATGCTACCGCGCAGTTTGCCGTTGACCTGAATCATCATCTCGATTTCGCTTTGTTCCAGTGCCATCATGTCGACCTGTGGCCAAATGGCGTCAAGGATATCACCATGGACTTTGCCGAAGCCAAGTTCTTGCCATAGCGTGTGTGTAATATGTGGCGCAATTGGATTGAGTAAGCGTAAGAAAATAGACAGAGATTCAGTCAGCACCGCATTACTTGCGGCAGATACTTCCAGCTTGGCGGCTTCCAGCATGTTTAGCATTTTCATGCAGGCCGAAACAACCGTGTTGTATTGAATACGTTTCAGGTCGTGATCTGCTTGCTGCAAAATTTTATGAACTTCGCGCCGCAAGGTTTTCAGCGCCGCTGGCAAATCGGAAAACTGTGTACTTGTACTTGTACTTGTGCGTATGTTCGCTGACTGGGCGTAGCTGAAGCTCCAGACCCGACGCAAGAAACGGTTCGCGCCTTCGACACCGGCATTTGACCATTCCATTGTTTGCTCTGGCGGTGATGCAAACATCGTGAACAGACGCGCGGTATCGGCACCGTATTGGTCAATTTGTGCTTGCGGATCAATGCCATTATTCTTTGACTTCGACATCTTTTCGGTGCTGCCGATGGTGACCACTTGACCGTCGGATTTCAGGACCGCCGAGATTGGTCGTCCCTTGTCATCGAAAGTCAGTTTGACATCTTCCGGATTATGCCAGATTTTTTTACCGTTGGCTTCTTCGCGATAGTAAGTTTCATTGAGTACCATGCCTTGCGTGAGCAGGTTGGTGAACGGTTCATCAAATTTGACCAAACCGAAGTCGCGCATGACTTTGGTCCAAAAACGTGCATACAGCAGATGCAACACGGCGTGCTCAATACCGCCGATGTATTGATCCATCGGCATCCAGTAGTCATTACGTGCATCGACCATCGCGTCGGTAGAACCGGGTGAAGTGTACTTCATGTAATACCAGGATGAATCTACGAAGGTATCCATGGTATCGGTTTCACGCCGCGCAGGTTTACCGCAGGTAGGACAATCAACGTGCAGAAATTTGTCATGCTTGTTCAGCGGATTACCGCTACCGTCCGGTACGCAATCCTCAGGCAACAGGACCGGCAAATCCTGTTCTGGCACAGGTACGTCACCGCATTCACCGCAATGGATGATCGGGATAGGCGTACCCCAATACCGCTGGCGGGAAATACCCCAGTCACGCAAGCGGTAAGTGATTTTCTTTTCGCCTAGACCGTGTGCGACCAGATCGGCGGTGATGGCGTCAACGGCTTCTTGATAAGCCATGCCATCGTATTTGCCGGAGTCTACGCAATGGCCATTTTCTTTGTCAGCATACCAATCGTGCCAGCTGTCAGTGGAGTAAAACTTACCTTCGACGGTGATGACAGGACGAATCGGAAGGACATATTTTTGGGCGAAGGCAAAGTCACGCTCGTCATGTGCTGGTACGCCCATCACCGCGCCGTCACCGTAAGTGATTAGTACATAATTACCGACCCATACTTCAACCAGCTGGCCTGTTAATGGATGTGAAACGTAGAGACCGGTTGGTATCCCTTTCTTTTCCATGACCGCCATGTCGGCTTCGGCAACGCCACCTTTTTTGCATTCAGCGATGAATTCCGTCAATTCCAGACTAGTTTTTGCCGCAAAGGTGGCAAGCGCATGTTCTGGTGCGACGACGCAAAAGGTGACCCCCTTGATAGTATCGACACGGGTGGTAAACACCCATAGTTTGCCATCTTGAATTAGGTTACCATCTTCGGTAATTTTATGAGGGAAGGTAAACCGTACTCCGGTCGATTTTCCGATCCAGTTGGCTTGCATCAGGCGCACGCGTTCTGGCCAACCGGGTAATTTGGTTTCGACGTGATCGAGTAACTCTTCCGCGTAGTCGGTAATCTTGGCGTAATACATCGGGATTTCACGCTTTTCAATTAGCGCGCCCGAACGCCAACCGCGACCATCGATCACTTGTTCGTTAGCCAATACGGTTTGGTCTATCGGGTCCCAGTTTACTGTGCCGGTTTTTTTATAGATGATGCCTTTTTCAAGCATTTTCAGGAACATCCATTGGTTCCACTTGTAATATTCAGGCTTGCAGGCAGTCATTTCGCGTGACCAATCGATGGCAAGTCCCATTGATTGCATCTGCGCTTTCATATGTTCGATATTGCTGTAAGTCCAATGCGCCGGTGGCACGTTATTCGCCATTGCCGCGTTTTCTGCTGGCATGCCGAAAGCATCCCAACCCATCGGCATCAATACGTTGTAGTTGTTCATCCGCAAATAGCGATACATGACGTCATTGATCGTGTAATTGCGCACATGTCCCATATGCAATTTACCAGATGGATACGGCAGCATCGAACAAGCGTAAAACTTCTTTTTGTCTTGACCGTTTTGGTCTTTTGCGTGTTCTACCACCTTATAGGCATTGGTAGTGCACCAATGGTCTTGCGTTGATCGTTCAACGTCGATCGGACTGTATTTTTCTTGCATGGCCGTAAATCAGGCTAAAAAAGTGAATGTGAGAAGGCATTGGGTGAACTCGCCGGTAGCCAATGATTATACTGGTTCAGGTGCGGATGTGCGACAGCAGACTTGCGCAGAGGTTACTGAAGGCGCAATATGTGGTTTCGGTTAGCCTATTAATGCAGGAGTGCGTTGCATGTAGCTATCCGGTTTTTAGTTGTACCCTTTGGGAGTGGTGCGGGGGATGGTTAAGTTTATAACTACTTCGCCGCTTGTGTCTTTTTCGGATCATTGACGAAGCCGATTTTAGTCATCCCGTTATTTTGTGCTAGAGACATCACTTCTGCCAATACTTGATAGCGGGTGTCCTTATCGGCGCGTAATTGCAGTTCCGATTGGGGTCGTTTCTGTGCTGCGGCGATTAGCCGAGGTGCTAGCTCACTTTCGGTGATTAGCGCATCGTTCCAGTACATTTTTCCGGCGTGGTCAATAGACAATGCAATCGTTTCCGGCTTTTCGGGCGCCGGGGCCGACTTTGCTTTGGGTAAGTCGATTTTAACCGCATGCGTGAATAATGGTGCCGTGATAATAAATATCACCAGTAGCACCAACATCACGTCTACCATTGGCGTGATGTTGATATCGGCCATGGGTGCTGGGTGCTGATTGTCGTTGAATCCGCCGAATGCCATTCTTTATCCTGAATTAATAGTTGTCTGGATTGTCTATAAAAAATGATACGTTGGAACAGTTGGAACACGGCAGCGAAGCAATATGGGCTGATTATTTCCCGACCCGGCTACCCGTTGTCAGATAGGCGTGGAGGTCGTGTGCAAATGCATCTAATTCAGCGAGTGTAATCCGATTGACGCGGGTGAACGCGTTGTACGCCAATACAGCGGGAATCGCGACGACCAAACCAAGTGCAGTCATGATTAGTGCCTCACCAACCGGCCCCGCGACTTTGTCGATTTGAACCGTACCGGATGTAGAAACGGCCATTAATGCGTGATAAACACCCCAGACGGTACCAAACAAACCAACGAATGGGGCCGTTGAACCGACCGAGGCCAGTAATGTCAATCCGCTTTCCAGCCTGGATGACACCCGATTGATTTCGCGGCGTAACGTACGCGTAATTAATTCGCCAAGATCGGTTCCTGCATTCAGTGAAGCGGCAGAGTTGCCCGCCGCTGGCGTTCTGATAGCAGCGGCGTCAGCTGCTTGTTCTGCTAATGGTACATACACGTTTTCGGTATCCACGGGCTTGATGATGGAAATAGCATCGCTCAGCGTGGGTGCTTGCCAAAAACCATCCAGTGCGGAAGCACTACGCCGGATGCGCCATGAACTTAAAGTTTTAGAAAGAATGTAAAACCAACTGATGACCGACATCAACAAAAGTAAGTAAGCCACTGCGTTAGAGATGGCGTCGCTTTGCGACCAATATTGAGCGAACACAAGATTATCATTCATGTTGTTGATCCCGATGGTGGTGTAAATTAGCGTAGACCAAGCACATCCTGCATGTCATACAGCCCTGTAATTTTATTACTCAGGAAACGTGCGGCACGCAGACTGCCATGCGCATAGGTGATCCGGCTCGAGGATTTGTGGGTAATTTCGACGCGTTCACCATCGCCAGCAAACAAGACCGTATGATCTCCTACAATATCGCCGCCACGAATGGTAGCGAAACCGATAGAGGAGGAGTCACGTTCGCCGGTCACACCTTCACGTGAATAGACCGCGACATCGTCGAGCGTACGACCTAGTGCACCAGCAATCACCTCACCCATTTTTAGGGCCGTTCCAGAAGGTGCATCGACTTTATGCCGATGATGCGCTTCGATGATTTCAATGTCATAGCCGTGCGAAAAGTTTTTCGCGGCAAATTCTAGCAATTTCAAGGTGACATTAACGCCGACACTCATGTTGGGTGCGAACATGATTGCTGTCTTTTTTGCCGCCTCTAAAATTGCTGCTTTTCCCATTGCATCAAAGCCGGTAGTGCCAATGATCATCTTAATACCATGTTCAGCGCAGTATGCCAGGTGCCTCAGTGTTCCTTCAGGGCGTGTAAAGTCAATCAGATAGTCAGCATTTTTCAAGGCGGCGGCGATATCGGATTCGATGTTCACGCCAGCAAATTTTCCCAGAAAAGTAGCTGCATCATACCCAAGTCCAGGGGAGGCAGGCACGTCTAGCGCTCCAGTTAATATCGTATCTTCAGCATGTTGAATTAATTCAATCAGCATGCGACCCATGCGCCCGGATGCGCCAGCAACGGCAATTTTCATTTGGTTCATCATTGATTTAAATTCTGATTTTAATAGATTGATGCGTCATTTTACGGTCGATGTGGGAGGCGGTAGCGGCACATTTTTGGCAATTCCGGCATCTTTGGTCGCTTTTTCAGCTTCTTTTTTACCGCCGGAAATACGCACTAGATATTCGGCTTCGGTCGGTAGGTCGCCACCGCCTTCAACACGGATCACAAGATTGTTCTTGAAGTACACGCTGACACGGCTTGATGTGATTTCGCCCTTGCCTTTTTGCAGGCGGAATACATAATCCCAGCGATTCGCGTGAAATATATCTACCAGTAGCGGCGTGCCTAGTGCAAACGTCACTTGCTCGATAGTCATGCCTTCTTTAACTTGCGAGATCATTTCTCTCGATACAAAATTGCCCTGCTGAATATTCGGACGATAAGGTGAAAAAATTCCGAAAAAATGCTGATTCTTGACAGTTTTGACACCCGTACCTGGTGTGTTGGCGGTTACTGGCACCGTATTCGGGTTGTCGATAAGCGGATTTTTTGATGCGCAACCAGCCAGCAATGCCACCGAAACGGCAAATGTTATCAAAGTATTATTGCGAGCAGAGGTAAGGGTAATGCAAGAGAGCAACATTCGCATAAGGGTCTCAATTGATTGAGCAATTGTGCTAAAACATTATATTATAAAACAAATCATCCATTTGCGACGTAAACATGCCTAACAATCCATCTGAACTAAAAGCAAGCGGCCTAAAAGCCACCTTGCCGCGACTTAAAATCCTTGAAATCTTCCAAAATAGCGAAGTCCGTCATCTGAGCGCTGAAGATGTTTATAAAATTTTGCTGAACGAAAATCTTGATGTCGGCTTGGCAACCGTATATCGTGTGTTGACGCAATTTGAGCAAGCTGGTTTGTTGCAGCGTAATCATTTTGAGACCGGCAAAGCAGTTTTCGAGCTTAATGAAGGCTCCCACCATGATCATCTAGTTTGTCTGGTCTGTGGTTTGGTGGAAGAGTTTTACGATGAAGATATCGAAGATCGCCAAAAAGCCGTCGCTGAAGAGCATGGCTTCGAGATCGCCGATCATGCATTGGCTTTGTATGGCCATTGCCGGTCATGCGTTAGAAAATAGGCGTATTGTTTCTAACAGCGCATTGCGCGGTAAACAATTTGCTTAATAATTTGAGATTAGCTTGGCGGTAAGGCCCACAATCAGAATCACTTTTTGATAAGCCATACGGTTCGGTCCGATTACGCCCAGTTTGCCAACAATCTTGCCGTTGACCTCATACGACGCATTAACCACGCTCATTTCTTCCATTGTGACTAATTGAGACTCGCCGCCGATGAAAATTTGCACACCGGTCGCTTCGCCAGAGATATCCAGTAATCGCATCGAATTAGTTTTTTGCTCAAACATATCGAAAAGTTTGTGCAACGAGGCCCTGCTCGACGAAAGATCGGTCATGCTCAGAAGATTGCGCTCGCCGGAAATCACAACATCATCCGCGTTATCAGTCATAGCATCGCTGCCGGCCTCTCCACCGCTGCTTGCAGCAAACGCGTTATGTCATCGCGAACTGTATCACTTCTTTCTGCAAGCGCAAACGAACGGCATCAAGATTGTGTCCGCCGTATTGCTGATTGATGCAATTTGCTGCTTGTATCAGCTGGGATGGTGTGTAATCCACATCGGTCAGCAACAGTCGATTCTGGACGTCCCTGCTAGGGCCTACAATGATTAGCAATATGCGTTTCTCAGAGAGTATTAAAAACTCGATTTGCTGGAAGGTTGATTCATGTCTCTGTGTTAGGACGAAACCGGCAAAATGCGATATTGACGATAAAACTTGCGCAGCGTTGGCAATGATCTTTTGGGGAGAATTGGTTTGCAAGCGCGATTGCATTCTCGATTCGAGCGCGCTTGCATCGATCGGCTGAACCGTCAGCAGTGTGTCGAC
>JACMQE010000156.1 GCA_014377145.1 Glaciimonas sp.
CCCATTTGATCTGGCAAACCAGCGATCTAACCACCAATCACCTCAGCATTCTGGCCTGGCAACAAGAAGCGTAGTTGGCAAATGTGTTACCACCGCTTACGCTAGACATAGCAAATTCTGATTGGTCACAGCCACTGACCGAACACTACGATGCCATTTTTACTGCAAATACCTGCTATATCATTTCCTGGCCACAGGCGCAAAATATATTTATAGAAGTAGGACGCGTATTGACAGCCGGCGGCCACTTCTGGACCTACGGGCCATTTAATGTCGAGGGGCAATGTACTAGCCTGAGCAACGCCGCTTTTGATACCAGATTGAAAGAATATGCGGCCCATATGGCATCCGCGACATGGCCGAATTAATTGTTTTCGCAGCTGAAAATAGCCTTATATTGCCTACAGATGATCCCATGTCAGCAAACAATCAGCTCCTGGAATGGGTGCATATTTAACGCGCCAGAATACTAGCCACGCCGTCCTGTCATTTCTTCCTCCACATCAGGTCGCAGCTTCAGGGCGAATGGCAATGCGCCCAGGGCGATGATGCCGATAATCAAAAATGTGGGTCAAAAGTCTGTGCTGACGATGGTGGCATTGTCTTGAATAGGATGCGATATTTGCAGCACGAAACCGCCTACAGTGACCCCTATACTGATGCCAGTTGTTGCGCCAAGCTGGTTAAACTGGTTGCTTGGCTCATTTGATGCGGTTTAATGTCAGCGTAGGCGATAGCCTTAAGACTAGTGAACTGCATCGAGCGCACGCAGCCCCCAACTAATCAAGCACCCACAAGGAAGTAAGGGCTATTCGCAGCAATCATGCCAAACGCTGCCATCGATGCTGCGCCGAACAGCGTGTTATATAAATCAGCACCGTGCGAAATCCAAAACGTTTCAAAACAATGATGGTGATAGTTTTGACAAACATCGCCCTAAGCGACGACAGACAAGTCAGCAAGCCGGATTGGAACAGCGACATCCCGAAACCCCAACTGAAATAACAGTGGCAGCAAAAACGGTAGCGCGCTGATCCCAATTCGAAATAGCGAACCGCCATAGATGTTCATGCACAGCGTTGGAATCAATAAGTAGGCGAAGATTCAAACGGGTGTTCACGATGGAAGGCATGCCACACATAGGCCAGCATTGAGGTCAAACCGATTGCTATGCAGATGAATGAAATATCGCTATCAACCAGATGGCGTCCCAAGCTGACCAGCCCAAACATCAAGCAAGAACAGCCGACCGCAGAGAGCAAAAAATCGACCCAGTCCAGCGGCACTGTTTGTTCTTCGCGTAGGTTTTGAATATACCGATTGGCAAGATAAATGCCAATGATGCTGATCGGAATATTGATAAAAAATATCCAGCGCCAATGAAAGTAAGTGGTGATAAAGCCGCCCAGTGGTGGCCCGATCACCGGCCCCAGCAAGGCAGGAATCGTTAAGTAACTTAACGCTTTGACCAGATCAGCTTTTGACACCGTGTACAAAATTACCAAACGACCCAATGGGACCATCATGGCACCACCTATACCTTGAAAAAACCGGGCAGCGACAAATTCAGCCAACGTATGGGATATGCCGTACAAGATAAAGCCGAACATAGACACTCCGATGGCGGTCGGAAACACAGTACGCGCGCCAAAACGATCCGCCATTAATCGGAATAAACACCGCCAGGCTAGCCAGATACGAGGTCATCGTCAGTTTCAACGCAATCGGATTTCGCCCATGTCGAGCGCCATAGCTGGTAACAAGGTGCAATAACGGTCGCATCCATATGCTCCATAAAGAGAGCACAGGCGATGATCAAAGGAGTAAGAAAAACACGAGAAATTGCCATGGGGGAGATGAAAATTCGGCCCCTATTGTAGCACCACCGAAAGTGACAAAAAACGTTATTTATATTGAAGCGCTTAAGTATAGCGCTTTGCTACATGCTCTACCGATCAGGTAGCATACTTGCTTATTCATATTTTTTTCCTGGTTAAGCAGGTACACATGGGCACAGCGTATTTTTGAGTGCTGTTTTAGTAGAAATATGGTCGCAACCTTTTACTCTCTATCAGCCATGACTTCAAATCTTTATCCCGACGTAATGCCAGCTGCGCCTGTCCACCCATCTGCAGCCCAACCAGTTGTCGATGCTCTCCCACCCTTATGCAGGATGTTTTGCCCTATTTGATGATCGTAATATCGGACAAAATGAGGCTGTCTCACGCTTATATACTGACTATCAGCGGACATTATCGTGCCACGATGCCAAGCAATTGCCGCAATTACTCGATCGAATGCAACAGGCATTGTGAGATAAGTGACAGGTTGTGACGCTATTAAGCTACGAACTGGGCATGGCGCTGCAAGGGGTTTCTGCAGTTGCTATGGGGGATTGTCGCAAGCTAAGACGACACTAGCAGAGGTATTGCTGTTTGGACGCTGCCAAAAATTGACCGAGGCAGAAGTCGACGATTGGTTACAACAGCGTGCCCTAGGTAAAATTGATAGAATTGGTGATGCCACTAATGCCGCTGTGTCCGGGATTGCCAACGTCCGGCCTGATATTACAGTAGCAGAGTTTGCTGCCGCCATTGCCCATATCCATGACTATATCGAAGCCGGTGATACCTATCAGGTAAATTACACCTACCGACTGCATTTCGATGTTTACGGAACCCCTTTCCTTTATCCTTATATCGGCAATTGCGAGAGCGCCAGCCCTTCCCCTACGGCGCATTGATCATCTTGCCAGATGGTCGTGCCGTATTGTCATTGTCGCCGGAGTTATTTGTGCGCCACGACCAAGGCATATTGACTGCGCAGCGATGTCGGCCTGACAGAATTGATGGTTGCACTGTATCCCTGCGGTTCGATTACCACCCCCCAAGCTGCGCACCATTGCCGAAGTGGAAGCGGCACCACGTCGATTATACACCGGCGCGATTGGATGGTTCGATGCGCCCATCGGCACTATAATCAATGCGGCGATTTTTGTTTGTCGGTAATGATCCGAACCCGGCTATTAGCAACAGAAAATAGTGGTGGCGTGCGTCGCGGAGAGATAGGGGTCGGCTCCGGTATCATGTACGACAGCATAGTCACCGGCGAGTACACAGAATGCAAACTGAAAGCGACGTTCCTGACCGGTCTGCGCGACGACTTTTCTTTGTTTGAAACCATCTATACGACCAAGAGAGAGGGTTGCCGCCATCTGGCTTTGCATCTGGCAAGGTTGCAATTATCTGCGAATTATTTTGGATTTGTATTTGACCCAGCGCCAGTACCTGCACGCTTACAGGAACGCTACTCTAATTTCTCCGGTAACGGCGCGCACCGGTTGCGCCTGAGTTTATCGGCAGACGGTACCATTGCTCTCTCCAGTGCGCCATTGTCGCCGTTAGTTCAACCCGTCAAGATATTGTGATTGCCAGCACCCCAGTCCAACAAAACAATCTATTTTTGCGCCATAAGACGACGCTGTGCAGCCGCTATGATCAGGCGTGGAAATGCGCTGAGCAGAACGGCGCTTTCGACATGCTATTTTTTAATCAGACCGGTGAATTGACCGAGGGTAGCCGCAGCAACATTTTTGTCAAGCTGGCAGGGCGCTGGTATACACCACCGCTAGCCCCTCTGGTTTGCTGCCGAGAGTAATATGCGCAGCGTGCTCCTCAACGATCCGGTATGGAACGCTTCAGCACGTATACTGAAGCGCGAAGACGCACAAGCCGCCGAGCAAATCATGGTGTGCAATGACCTGCGCGGCACGGTCATAGCCGAGATTGTATCGTGAGATGTAATCTATAGTTAATCTCAATAAAATTATGACAGTACCGGAAATTCTTTTAGTAGCAACGGAATCACGCGTGCCGAGGTCAATGCGCCGATAATTCCGACTATTGAAATCGATAGCATTGCCATTTTCAGACGTACCGTCAAACCGCGATTGCCGGCGCGCAATACCAGCTGCAGATTGATCAGCACGCTAGACAACGATGCGATCACCGTCCCCGTAGAGACGACACGGACCGAGATCGCATTAGTGATCAATAACCTAGCCGCTGCCACCACAGCGCTCGCGCTGGAAACTATCCCGCCGATCAGGCTGAATGCATAAAAGCCAAGCTCACCAAAGGTATTTTGGGTTATCACACCAGCAATGTGCAATATCAGAAACAATAAACCATATTTTAGTGCTGCCGTGACAGAAAACGGTAGCGGCAAATCGACCGGTTCGGCTTGGCCATCTTCGGTCGTGTGATGTGCGTTACGGTCCATGAAGAACCAACCTGCGTTGACCAGCAACATCAAAAAGAACGGTACGGTAGCGGTCAATGCTGCGGCTGGCCGCTGACGGTTTCGGGATGATTCTCTTTGGCACGCGAGGCCACCTCGTTGACGGTGATGCTGCTGTTGACCAGACCACCCAAGAATCCGGCCAGCGCGATGCCACGGGTGCCGTAAATTTTCCAAAGAACGTAGTTGATAAAGCCAATCCTGGTAATCAAAATTACCGTCACCCAGGCTGTACGGGGTTCGATCAGGTACCAAGGGCCAATTGCGCATGTCGGGAGCGTGGGATAAATTACAATCGCCAGAATTGCCAGCATCAATGCCGAGTGCATTTCGGCTTCGGTCAGATCGACAATAAATTCTGCGAGGCGATCTGTCTATGCCAGTATTGCGGTCACAATCACCATTACTGCAGCGGGCGTGGCGGTGTGACCTTTGCCGGAGAGGATGCCGATAACGCAGGTGATCAGCATCCTCTGCAGAAGTTGTCAGCTCGGCGCTGACTTGGGTGCGGAGGCATTCCAGGTTTAAAAATACCATTAAGCCGCCGGTCATGAACAAAATCAGATAGGCATACGTATCACCTAAAATACCGCCCATGCCGCCCAGCAGTGCAATAATCATCCCAAGGTGCGCAGGCCAGCTTCTTTGGCGCGCCGTTCGCGCTCCAGTCGAATCAGCACCCCAATGCCAGCGCCATACCGAGCCGGGTCAGGCTAATCAAATAGGGCCATTGTATTTCTGGCAACGACATCCCTATCTGGATCAATGATTGCGCGGTAATAATGAGCATTTGGGGATCGATTCTTGTTATGAGTGGGATGTTATCTCTGTGAGAGTCTATTTAAGATGTTTTGTCTTTTAGTGTAATTTCGCCTGTCCACCCTCAAATATCAAACAGTTTCACCAACAACTATAGACGTATCCTTACTGACCTCCCGATAGGTTAAAAACAATCTTAAATCCAACTCAAGCTGATGATAGCCCGGCAGCATATATTCGCAAAGTTTATAAAACGCTTTGTTGTGATCCTGCTCTTTAAGATGCGCCAACTCATGCACCACGATCATTTGCAAAAACTCCGACGCGGCGTCTTTAAATCAGGCCGCAATACAGATTTCTTTTTTCGCTTTCAGATTTCTGCCCTGAACACGCGATATAGCGGTTTGCAAACCCAAGGCTTGGTGGGTCAGGTCAAGTCGACTGTCGTACAACACTTTATCGATATTTGGCGCATTTTTCAAATATGCCTGCTTGAGTCTCGAGGTATAGGTATATAACGATTTGTCGCTTTGAACGGTATGCTTTTCAGGATATCGTTTAAGCAAATCGTCACCCAATCGACTCTGTTCAATAAGCTCGCGTATCTGGTCTTGGAACGCTGAGGGATAAGCCTAAAGGTATCTGAGTGAAATCATAAAGCAGCAAAACTAAGAATTCGTGATCGTGAAAGTAAAATGCCAGAATAGTTTTTATATAAAAACTATTCTGGCATTTTACTTATTCTAATTAGTATCTAGCTGCTGAACCGGCATTTTTGCTTTCTTGTCAGTCCAGAATTGATCAAAGCGCCGCGTAAATAGCACATCAAAACCGCTAATCGTGCCGCCTCGCAATACCATTGACCAACGGCGTGAAAATTGCCACGTAAGTTTTAACACACTGGCGGCACCGGTCAAGCTTTGCTCATAACCGAGATTAAATTTTTCGGTAATCGCTTTGCCGATATTGACGACCTGCTGATCGACGAGACCGGACTCACTAGAGCCGATAGAAAACTCATCAAGACCAATCCCCTGGGCAATTTTTTTACCGCCATAATTACCCAATAAAGCCAAGGCCTGACCTGCGGCTTGACGCTGGCCAAGCGCACTGTTGTCGCTGCCATGACCGAACATTAGCCAGGAAAGTTTTTCTTCATCAGAAACATTTGGCTCAGAAACCAGTTTGACCCGTGGTGCTGACGCATAGCCGCTAATCTCAGCACCCGCCTCGACATCCTGATTGCGCCGCATCGCCAGAATATTCAGATTCGGGTTATTAATAGGTCCTCTGAAGTTAATCAGACCGCGTTCAATTGCCAGTTTACGACCAAACACTTCATAAGTACCATCTATAATGCGGATAGTACCGCTGGCCCTTAGCGCTGAAAATGGTTCACTGTGGACCATCATCGTACCGCCCAGACGCAAATCAGCACCATTCCCACGGAAGCGAAAATCATTACTGAAATCGACATCGATGTTCATGATCGGGGTCATGCTGCCTGCAGGTTTGACTGCAGTTTTAGCGATTCTTTCTTTTTCTGTGAGCGGTGTAGCACGCGTCTTACCGTCA
>JACMQE010000157.1 GCA_014377145.1 Glaciimonas sp.
ATCTGATGGGTGGGCTGTCCGGCCGGACACCCGCTGCTTTGTCAAAGCGCTTACGAGAGGCAATCCTTTGCAGGCCCGATATGCAAATGGCTATGGCTCTTACCCATTTTTTTCGGACGCAATTTGTATTTAAAAGCTAAATCACTTTTTCAACCCAATACGTTGGGAACTACCAATGAGTAATTATTTATTAGGTCAAGGACAATTATATTGCGTAGCGCGCGCTGCCAACGGCATGCCAACAGCATCACACTGACTAGGCGATGTCATTGACGCCAAGCTGAGCCCTAAAATGGACACGGTGGAGCATAAAGAGTCATATACCGGTCAGGCATCTACCGCAAAGAAAATCATTATCGGCAAGGATGCGACGTTTGATTTCACGCTGATGGAGTTGGACAAAGAGAATTTAGCGATGGTGCTCTACGGCAAGAGTAATACGGTGGATGCAGGTTCTGTCATTTCTGAAGCGTTGCCAAGCGGGTCTGAAGGCGGGAGACCGGATCTCAATACGCTATCCTAAATAGTCAAGGGCGGTGATTACCGATTCGAGTACTGTTCCGAAGATCGTGGGTGTTGATGAGGTACTCCCCGGAACGATCCATTATAACGCCGTCGTGGTGTCGAGTCTGCCGCTGGACGCGAATATCATCGGCCTTGATCCGGTGCGTCTCCCTTCCGATAGCCGGATGCCGATCTTTCCGGCTGGCGATATCGCCGTCGTACACCATACCGAAACCAAGGCCACGCAGAAGGTGGCAAATGGTCAAACCGTACTTCTAACTCGCTCCCGTTTGCGCGTTCTGGGGATTGACGGCATCGCGATTACCTCCGGCTATAGCGCGGATCTGGATGCGGGTAGCATCACGTTTAACGACATCACCGATTACGCGCAACCGATCCGTATCGAGAATCGGATTGAGGATATGGCGCTAGTGTCCGACGCGCAGATCAATGGTAGTCTGATACCAACATGAAAATTGAAACACTATTTTTTGCTCGGTTCTTACGTCAGTTCGGCCTTGATTCTCGGCGACATGAAATTCCGGGTGCCGTTTTTGTTTGATCAGAATATGTGGGATAAAACTTCCAAGGATGTCGTTGTCGGATCGGTGGCGACGCCAACCTTTAACGATGTATTAGCACCGATTGAAGTCATCAATGCAGGCGCGATTAATGAGTGCTGGGCGGTGCGCTTTACCAACACCACTGCCTTCGAGGTCATCGGTGAACATGTCGGTGTGATTGCGAATGGCAATACTGCCAGCGATTGCATACCGAATAACTCTGCCGCCAGCGCACCGTATTTTGCGATTCGGGCGATTAGTTGCGGCTGGGCTGCGGCTCAGCACCATTGGCGCGCTGCATCCGATCTGGATAGTACGCACGATTCAACAAGGCCCGGCCACCGCGCAGGATGATGCATTCGCCGTATTAGTGTACGCGGCGATATTGATCGGCCTTAATTAACAATCAGGAGAAATAACAATAGCAGAGATGAAGATGGCAAAGACAAACGTTAAACATTTTCATTAAGGGAGGGCTGGTGCTCCGGTGTTAAGCGGCATGCCGGGGACGTTCATCGCTTTGCTAGATGCTTGTCTGGCAGCGAAATTTGGATTGAAGACGGTGGATAGTTTGGTGGTGGCGGATAATGTCGCGACCGCGCATATCAGTGCGGGACATTCGGCAGAGATCGGTTCGGTGGTGTTGATTGAAGGAGCAACGCCAGCAGAGTTGAAGGGGGAGCAGAAAGTGACGGTCGTTACCGCAAATTCTGTGCAGTTTTGTACGGTAGGTATTGCGGATCAAACAGCGAAGGGGACGATGACGTTGAAGATGGCATCGGCGGGTTGGGTTAAGGCATTTAGAGAACACTTACAATCACCTGCCAGCTATCCCTATCCTGGAAGATGCCGTGCACGGTGGGAATGGTTTTATATCGGGGACTATCAAAGAAGCCGGTATCCCCGATGCGCCGGTGAAGCGCGAGGTGCGCCTCCACCGCAAACAGGACGGCATGTTAATCCGCGAGCAGTGGAGCGCAGCCGAGGGTGCATATGCCTTCAACAATATCGCCATCCAGCCTTATTACGTATTTTCATTCGACCAGACGGGCAACTACAACGGCATCATCAAAGACATTATCGTGCCAGAGGTGATGCCATGACATTGGCGCGCTCTCAGCGTAACAAACAAGCAGTCTCAATGGCTCGTCGCAACAACATCGATGCTGCACCAGCCCCAGGAAAAATGCTGATGTATGCTGGTCCATGTCCTGCGACTGGCGCGGCGGTAACGTTGTTACTCGCCACGATCACGCTTTCAATGTCGTGCGGCACCGTCGACGAAGTGCAACTCTATCCCGGTTCATTTGTCAGTCTGGTGTTCGCCACGCCAGCTGAGGGCGGCTAAATAATGACTGACAATGCGCTGACATTTGATGCGCTGCTAAACACCGCACATCCGGTCGATTTGTGGATTGGTATACCGCTATTTGTGGTGTGCGATACACATATCAACTTTAGCGCGACTTAGCTCGACGATTCCTGCCCCAACGCTTGTCTGTGCAATTCAGAAAATGCGTGTTGTTGCATTCTCTGCCACCTTGCTACTGCCAAGGCTGTCGGTGCGACTCCTCCACGACAATGCGGTCTATCGCAGACCAAATGGGTTGGTGCAAACTGCTTGGCATGATGCGGAGCACCAGCGCAATGTCATAGCGGATAAACTTAAAAAACCCCGTGGCACAGCAATCGTTTAAACAGGAACTATAGCACGCCGCGCAGAAATTGCAGATTGGTGCACCGCTACCACTTAAAAGTGGGATGTCGACACGTCGCTACAAAGACGGTGGCTGGGAGGAAGGATGCAAGGTTAGATCAAGCACAACAGCCGACTTTACCACCATACTGCGCCTGCGGCATCTTCAGGATAACCAATGGCGAGAAGCCTTACATGGTGGGGCCGATCTGCAACAACATTGCCAAGAGCGGTTCCGTACGCCCCCCATGTTGGCGGCGGCATGGACTGACGCCAGGCTTCTCGACAATGCACGCCTAGCCTTTACCGGAGCTGCAATACCAATAGCGTGCAAGAGTCGTAGGCAAGTCGCCTGCAGACCATTAGCATGCCTTAACAATACTTTCGTAGTCACCTGTGCTGGACAACGGCTGCTATACGCCGCCGCCCAGCAAAAACGTTGCATTGTTGTTTCGCAATATGCTACTTCGCAGTCCCAATTTGTTGTTTAGCTGCGGTCGCAGGCGTGACATTCCAGCGACTATTCTTGTGCTCATCAAAAGGACTTACATTGTGTCAAATAACGACCATCTGGTAAGGATGGTCGGCGATCTTGAACTGCCTGCCATCACTTTATCGTTGAGTATTGATATCGATGGTGGACGTGTAAATTTAACGCTTCGTTACCAGCATCCAGCCTGCCGTTAGTCGATTCGAGTTTCAGTGGAGACTCGGTCCTGTTACGAGCGAATATTAATGGCGGCGTGTATTTGCTTCTAGCCGAGCACATCACGCGAGACCGCTCGTTTGGCCAAGGCGCAACTATTTCAGTATCGGGATGCGGCCATTCAGCTATGCTAACCGCCCCTTATAGCCCGATCCTGTCGTTTAATAATGAATAGGCACGCACCGCACAGCAGTTAATGAACGATGCGCTAACGACAAACGGCGTTGGCATCGACTGGACAGTCGACTGGCGTATTGACGACTGGCTAGTTAATGCTGTGGGGCATAGAACCATCAGAGCAAATATATGATTGCTGCCACCACCATCGCTTCCGCTGCGGGTACCTTCACCCAACCCGATCTAGTCAATAGAATAAATCCGTGTGCGGCCACGCCATTCAGCCAAACCGTGGGAATGGTATGACGCAGTTCCAGACATCGAATTACCAGTGGAGCCCCCCTTTGTGAAGCAATCTATCACATGGACAGAAACCCCTCTATAACGCTGTCTATGTCAGTGGCACCACCGAGGGCAGTCTCGGCCATATTAAACGGACCGGTTCGGCAGGCGACCTGATAGCGCCAATGGGCAAGATGCCCTGATAACAGAATCGGCAGCGGCGAGGCAGCGCGGTCTGAATATGTTGGCGAATACCGGACGCGGTGCTGTGTATTCACTGAGCCTGCCGATATTACGCGAAACCGGCATCCTTGATCCCGGCACACTGGTGCGTTACATGGATAAAGGCAAGCAGACTGTCGGGGTGGTGAAAAGTGTGTCTGTGAATATCGCGCTGCCGTCCGTTCGGCAAACCATAGAGGTGCAAACACATGGCTAATCTGTACAAAAAATTCAAAGAGCTACTGTTGGAACCACAGCTGTTAGTTGGTGCCGTCACGGCATTGTAGACCGGGGGCTGCGTGATTGTGCTAATAGATGGCACGGTCGTATTTGCACGCGGCAAGGCCGCGCTCCAAGAAGGTGCTGATGACCTCAGAATGGCCCTTGAGGCGGATGCGTGCTTGATATTAGCCGGGCGTGCTTATGAATTTGTACCATATTAAAATTCTCCTAGATTGGAGACCCAATGGTTCAAAAATGGCGAAAGAAACGTAGAAGTCAAACGATAAGAGTCTGCAATTGCTTGCAGACTCTTATGCATTCTGGCTCCCCGACCTGGACTCGAACCAGGGACCTGCGGATTAACAGTCCGTCGCTCTACCAACTGAGCTATCAAGGAAAAGAAAGAAGCCGGACTATATTCTTGAAATATTTAGACTGTCAAATTTTTCTTAACTTTTTCTGGCTAAAAACACTTAAAAACTAGTTCTGTCTTTGCCCAACACTTCTATTATCTTAAAGGACTTTTGCGATTGCGGCTACAACATAATCAATATTTTTTGTATTTAATGCGGCAACGCACACGCGACCTGTATCGATGGTGTGAATTGAGAACTCATCACGTAGTCTTTCGACCTGTGCTTTGGTCAATCCTGTGTAAGAAAACATGCCGCGTTGCTTGATGACGAAATTAAAATCGTGGGCCGGGGCTTGTTCTTTTAATTTCTTCGCTAACAGTTGGCGTATCTCGCGAATGCGTGCACGCATTCGCGATAGTTCTTCTTCCCATAAGGCGCGCAGCTTTGGCGACGCCAGAGCGGTTGTGACTACTTGACTGCCGTGTATGGGTGGGTTGGAGTAGTTGGTGCGAATGACGCGTTTGAGTTGCGACAGAATGCGACTGGCTTCGTCAGTGCTGGCGGGTACAATACTCAATGCACCGACACGTTCACCGTATAGCGAGAAAGATTTGGAGAATGAGTTTGAGACGAACAATGGTCCGCCTGCTTGTGTGAAGCGGCGTACCACTTCGCTGTCTGCATGGATGCCCTCGCCAAAACCTTGATAAGCCATATCGAGGAACGGTACCAGGCCACGTTCTACAACCACTTGGATAACTTGTGTCCATTGGTCGTTTGTGAGATCGGCACCAGTTGGGTTGTGGCAGCAAGCGTGTAGTAGGACGATAGAGCCGCTGCGCATGGCGTTCAGGGCGCCTAGCATGCCAGCGAAGTTTACGCCGCGTGTGGTTGGATCGTAGTATGAATAATTGTTGACGGTGAAGCCTGATGACTCAAACAGCGCACGGTGGTTTTCCCAGCTTGGATCGCTGATCCAGACGTTTGTGCCTTCTGCAGAGAACCGTTTGAGGAAGTCTGCGCCTAATTTTAACGCGCCAGTACCGCCAATGGCTTGCACAGTGATTGCGCGCTTCTCTTTAATTGCAGCGCTATCGGCACCAAATACTAGTTCTTGTACGGCTTTGTCATATGAAGCCAGGCCATCAATAGGCAGATAAGTGCGTGGTGACAGTTTTTCTATTAATTGCGCCTCGGCTTCACGTACGCATTTTAGTAACGGAACTTTGCCATTGTCATCATAGTAGACGCCAACGCCGAGATTAGTTTTATGTGGATTTTGATCAGAATTGAAGCCTTCGGTAACGCCAAGAATTGGATCACGTGGCGCCATTTCAAGGGCGGTGAAGAGGGAGGTAGAAAGAGGAGCGTTCATCGTGATAACATAAAAAATTGGCTGCTAACAGGAGGTTTGCAGCCGGGTTGGATGCTTTGCCGGATCACAAATTTATCGCGATTCGGCGCTTATTTACTACCGCGTATTCTACCAAAGCTACCAAAGGTCGAGGCTTATGACTGACATTTCACAAATTACTGACAAGATTGACGATGCCAAAATTGTCACTTTCCCGAATTCACCGTATAAACTTTTCCAACCATTTTTGCCCGCAGGTGACCAGCCAGCCGCAATAGATAAGCTGTCTGAGGGTATCGAAGACGGTCTGTTTTATCAGACTTTGCTGGGCGTTACCGGCTCTGGCAAGACTTATACGATGGCGAATGTGATTGCGCGTATTGGGCGACCGGCAATTGTATTTGCTCCAAATAAGACGCTGGCAGCACAGCTATATATTGAGTTTCGAGACTTCTTTCCACAGAATGCCGTGGAATATTTCGTTAGTTATTACGATTATTATCAGCCTGAAGCCTATGTTCCGCAACGTGACTTGTTTATTGAGAAGGATTCGTCGATTAATGAGCACATAGAGCAAATGCGCTTGTCTTGTACTAAATCGCTAATGGAGCGCCGGGATGTGGTGATTGTGGCAACGGTGTCGGCGATTTACGGTATTGGCAATCCGAACGAGTATCACCAAATGATTTTGACCTTGCGGGTCAAGGATAAGGTCAGTCAACGTGATCTGATTGCGCGTTTAATTCAGATGCAATACGGTCGCAACGAAATTGATTTTGGGCGCGGTACTTTCCGGGTGCATGGCGATACGATCGATGTGTTTCCGGCAGAACATGCTGAGTTGGCGCTGCGGATTGAAACTTTTGATGATGAAATTGGAAGTTTGCAATTATTCGATCCATTGAATGGGCACGTAAAGCAAAAAATTCCACGCTTTACGATTTATCCCGGCTCACATTATGTGACGCCGCGTGCAACCGTGTTGCGGGCAATTGAAACGATTAAGGACGAATTGCGTGATCGACTGGAATTTTTCCGTAAGGAAAGCAAGCTGATTGAAGAGCAGCGCATCGAGCAGCGTACGCGCTTCGATTTGGAGATGATGCAGGAAATCGGGTTCACTAAAGGTATTGAAAACTCCTCTCGCCATCTGAGCGGTGCTAAAGCGGGCGAACCGCCGCCGACGCTGGTGGATTATCTGCCGAAGGATGCGTTGATATTTTTGGATGAGTCGCATGTCTTGATTGGTCAGCTTAATGGTATGTATAACGGCGACCGCGCACGGAAAAAAAATTTGGTGGATTACGGTTTTCGCTTGCCATCGGCGCTGGATAATCGGCCTTTACGTTTTGATGAATTTGAGGGCAAGATGCGCCAGACAATTTTTGTGTCGGCAACCCCTGCCGAATATGAAAAGCAGCATGCCGATCAAGTGGTGGAGCAGGTAGTGCGCCCGACTGGCCTGGTTGATCCCTTGATTGAAGTACGGCCAGCACTGAGTCAGGTCGATGATTTGATGTCGGAAGCGAACGCGCGGATTAAGAAAAATGAACGTGTTCTGGTGACAACGTTAACTAAGCGTATGGCAGAGCAGTTGACTGACTTTCTTAGCGATAACGGGATTAAGGTGCGTTATCTACACAGCGATATCGAAACTGTCGAACGCGTGGAAATTATTCGTGATTTGCGCTTGGGAACTTTTGATGTATTGGTGGGAATTAACCTACTGCGCGAGGGACTGGATATTCCTGAGGTATCGCTGGTGGCAATCCTAGATGCTGATAAAGAAGGATTTTTGCGATCTGAAAGAAGCCTCATTCAAACCATTGGTCGCGCTGCCCGTAATCTTAACGGTACTGCAATTTTGTACGCGGATCAGATGACTGATTCGATGCGTCGTGCAATTGATGAAACCGAGCGGCGTCGCGCCAAGCAGATTGCTTTTAATCTTGCTAATGGCATTACGCCTGTTGGGATCCGTAAAGAAATTAGAGAATTAATCGATGGTGTGTATAGCCCGCAAGGCATGCGCGAAGATTTGCATGTCGCGCAAGATCGTGTCAAGTATGGGTCGATGAGTGAAAAGCAGGTGAGTAAAGAAATTAAGCGAATGGAGAAGCTAATGGGAGACCACGCGAAGAATCTAGAGTTCGAAAAAGCGGCGCAGATACGCGATCAAATACATCAACTAAAGCAGCAACTATCTGGTGTGCCGGGCTTTGATATTATGGCTTCATTTTCAAATTAATAGAATGGGCGATTGCTCAAATTTTGGATTTAAAAAAGTGCTATTTTTTGATATTTTTTGCAACTTGAGACCTTACCCTTATGACCGACTCGCTTATTGTTGCTATTCCCGTTGAGATTCATCGTATGTTGCAGATTGCACATCCTTCGTGGCGGCCAATTTTGTTGGAGGGCCTGCGTGCAATGATGGCTGTACATCCTACTTATTTATCTCAGCTTGTGGCGTCCGATTATTTACCTACGGAAGGGCGTTTGTTCGCAGCTTTTGCATTGCCATTGGATGCGGTTAAATATGTCTTGGTGGGAGAGGGGCCTTATCCTCGCGCAGCGAGTGCGACGGGAGTTTGTTTTATGGATGGTGCGGTGGGGGCGCTATGGTCAGAAAGTGGCTTTTCAAAGCAAGTTAATCGCGCGACCTCTCTACGCAATTTTATAAAGATGCTCTTGGTTGCCGACGGTCAGTTAATGATCGAGAAAACCACTGGTGAGGTGATGGGTGGGGTGGCGTTGAGTGCCCAGGAGCTGGGTTCCGCGACAATTCAGACTCTTACAGATTTGCAGGATAACCTTACTTCTCAGGGATTTTTATTGCTGAATGCAACCCTGGTTTTTCGTTCTGTCGCGGCACCGAAGCGGGAGGCCAAGCCTTGGCTTCCTTTTTTACAAGCTATCTTGCAAGGTTTGTTGGATCGCGGCGAGCGTTGCTCTGCCAGATTGCCGACACTCATTTTGTGGGGGAGGATTGCGGAGCAGTTAAATGCATTGCAGCTGACAGCACAATTCCCGAAGTTAGTTGCAGAGCATCCTTATAATCTAACCTTCATTGGTAATGCCGGAATGCATGCCTTGTTTGGGCACATGCATTTAATGCGGAAGCATGTCGGCAATGATTGACATTGACGATTGCTCTTGAATCCTCGATTAAATTAAACTCATTTGACGAAGGTCGTCATCGATTTTTCTTGCTGCCTTTTCAGTTAGAACTTTTGTGGTGGGCAGGTTGTTTGGCGGTGCGGCTTTAGTTTTGTTTGGATTTTTTTGGGTATATCCCGGGTCAACCAGTTTTTTAGCATATTGTCGAATACTGCAAGCAGTACTTCCGGTTGATTCTGTGTGTAGGCTTGCCGAATAACTAAGCCGTCCCACATGGCTGTGAGTAGGAGTGCTACTTGTTCCGCGTCCAGTCCGGGATCGATTTGCTTGCGCCTTTGTGCCATGCGCAGCATGGTAGCTAGCCCATCGACCCATTCCGATTCTGCTTTCTTGATGATTGCGTCCACTTTCTTGTTGCGTAAGCCTTCCGCATAGATTTCTGTCATCATTCCAGCGTCGCTAATTGCTGCATATCGAAGTGCAAAAGTCTGTGTAATCACGAAGAGTGTTGGGGGTAGATTGTCAGTTTCGTGAAATGTAGTTAACATTTTGCGCGCCCGGTGACGTTCATCTTCAGCCATCGCGGCGATAATTGCATCCTTGCTTGTGAAATATCGGTACACGGCATCCGGCACAAGACCGACTTCAGTACAAATTCCCTACATTGATGTTTGATGGAAGCCCGTTTTGCGGAAGCACTTCCATGCCGATTTCAGGATATCTGCGCGTTTTTTTCGGCTCTATGGGTAGGTGATTGCGGGGTTTTGAATTTGTGGGTGACCATGCGTGTGTTTCTGAAATAATTTATACCTAAAGGGCAACATTATAGTTTGATCAAGCCAATGCTTGATGGCTCGTTTTTAACAAATGATGATTTCTTTAAGACTTACGCAAAAACGCTCCAGCAGCGTTATACTTTCTTAGCTGTACTAGCGCGTACTGTCTTCGTCGACACGCCTTGCTGGGACAATTTTGCGTAAGTTCTATTTTTGTCTTGGGAATTCATTTCGACCAGTATCAGACAGTCAAGTTCAACTATTACTAGGAAGGATCTTATAAATGGATCTAACTGGCGTCACCCCAAAGATTTTAAAATGGCATAAGTTGTTGATTTTATAAAAATTTATTTGGAATTTGGCTATACCTGACGAAATTACTCAAGTTTGTTATACTACCCAAAATTATTCAGGTATTCGGAATAAAGAAACAACAGGCAGTTTCACTACCGGAGATCTTATGCGTTTGACTACGAAAGGCCGATTTGCGGTAACTGCAATGATTGACTTGGCTTTGCGTCAGGGGCGAGGACCCGTGACGTTGTCCGCGATCAGCGAGAGGCAAGAAATTTCGTTATCTTATCTGGAGCAATTATTCGGTAAATTGCGTCGTCACCAAATAGTGGAGTCGGTACGGGGACCTGGCGGCGGGTATAATTTAGCGCGGCGTGCTGAAGATGTCACTGTCGCCGACATTATTATTGCCGGCGATGGGCCGTTGGATGCAACGCAATGCGGCGGCAAAGAAAATTGCCATAGTTCAGATCATGGCGGTGGCAGCCGTTGTATGACACATGATTTGTGGGCGACGCTTAATGCCAAGATGGTTGGATATCTGGATTCAGTATCGCTGAAAGATTTAGTGGATCAGCAAAATGCACATGTAAAACAGAAGAAACCTGAAAAAAATGTGGTGGTGATGCATCGTTTCCACCTGGTTGCTTGATTGGAGCTTGAAAAAAGTATGAACGCACCTCTGGAAAAAAGCCTGATAGATACGCTAAAGGCGCCGCACTTTCCCATTTATATGGACTATTCGTCGACCACGCCGATTGACCCGCGTGTGGCCGATAAAATGATTCCTTACCTGCGTGAGCAGTTCGGCAATCCCGCTTCGCGCAGTCATATGTACGGTTGGACTGCGGAAAAAGCTGTCGAAGATGCACGTGAGCAAGTAGCTGCATTAGTGCATGCTGACTCCCGTGAAATCATCTGGACTTCCGGTGCAACTGAAGGTAATAACCTGGCGCTTAAGGGCGCAGCAAATTTCTACAAGACCAAGGGTAAACACATCATCACGGTGAAGACTGAGCACAAGGCTGTACTGGACACCGTGCGTGAACTTGAGCGTCAGGGTTTTGAAGTAACTTATTTGCAGCCGCAAGATAACGGTCTTATTACCATCGAACAGCTTGAGGCGGCAATCCGCCCTAATACTATTTTGATCTCGGTAATGCTAGTGAACAATGAAATTGGCGTGATTCAGCCGATACCTGAAATCGGCGAACTCTGCCGTAAAAAAGGTATTATTTTCCATTGTGATGCAGCGCAGGCAACAGGTAAGCTTGAAATCGATTTAGAAAAATGGAAAGTCGATCTGATGACTTTTACTGCGCATAAAACTTATGGTCCTAAAGGTATTGGTCCGTTATACGTTCGTCGCAAGCCACGTATTCGTCTGGAAGCTCAAATGCATGGTGGCGGCCATGAACGTGGTTTGCGATCAGGCACTTTGCCAACCCACCAAATCGTTGGTATGGGCGAAGCGTTCCAGCTTGCGCAAGAAGAAATGGTGACTGAGCTTGTGCGTATAAGAGCGTTACGAGATCGTTTATCGGCAGGTTTGCAAATGATGGAAGAAGTGTACGTCAATGGCGACATGGACCATCGGGTACCCCATAACCTCAATGTCAGCTTTAACTATGTTGAAGGTGAATCATTGGTGATGGCGATCAAAGACATAGCAGTATCGTCCGGTTCAGCTTGTACTTCGGCAAGTCTGGAACCATCGTACGTACTGCGCGCACTAGGCCGGAACGATGAATTGGCGCATAGCTCGATCCGTTTCACTATCGGTCGCTTTACAACAGAAGAGGAAATCGATTTCACGATTGAGCTAATCAAAGGAAAAGTGGCAAAGTTGCGTGAGTTATCACCGTTGTGGGATATGTATAAGGACGGGATCGATATTAGTACGATCCAGTGGGCAGCACATTAACAGTTAATTCCAGATATTCTTTTGCGGCGAAGCCGCAGGGCTCAAACAAGGAGTAGCACAATGTCTTATTCAGAAAAAGTTCTTGATCATTATGAAAACCCACGCAATGTTGGTGCCTTTGAAAAGGGTGATGACACCGTAGGCACCGGTATGGTCGGCGCACCAGCATGTGGCGATGTAATGAAATTACAAATCAAGGTCGGCGCAGACGGCATAATTCTGGATGCAAAGTTCAAGACTTATGGTTGCGGTTCGGCAATTGCATCTTCTTCGTTAGTGACGGAGTGGGTCAAGGGTAAGACACTTGATCAGGCGATGTCGATTAAGAACACGCAAATTGCTGAAGAGCTGGCGCTGCCACCGGTTAAAATTCACTGCTCTATTTTGGCAGAAGATGCTATCAAGGCAGCAGTTGAAGACTACAAAGCGAAGCACGGTACAGTTCAGCAAAAGCAAGCGGCATAATTTGTAAATAGGCAAGTGATATTGTTCTAGTAATGTGCGACGTTTAGTGCGGTTCAGGTTGCGCTTGTTAAAATAATAGAAAAAAGTAAAGGGAAAGAGACAATAAGTTATGGCAATCACGCTCACTGAAAAAGCTGCAAAACATATTAATCGCTACATCGAAAGACGTGGAAAAGGTATCGGTTTACGTTTTGGTGTACGCACTACCGGTTGTTCTGGATTGGCTTATAAACTGGAATATGTTGATGAAAAAACCACTGAAGATGCAGTTTTTGAATCGCATGGTATACAAGTTTTTGTCGATCCCAAGAGTTTTCCCTATATTGATGGCACTGAACTAGATTTCGCCCGTGAAGGTTTGAACGAAGGGTTCAAGTTTTATAATCCAAACGTCAAGGATGAGTGTGGTTGCGGTGAAAGCTTCACGATTTAATCTGACTAGCCGGGCATGTCCCGAATGTGATTATTTGCTTTTTCGTTACTCACCACTCATCGATCAGTTAAGCCTGTTGCATTAGAACAGGCTTTTGTTTTAAATAAATATGCAAAACCACTTTGATTTGTTTCACCTTTCCCAAGATTTTTCGCTTGATCTATCAGTATTGGAGCAGGCATACCACGAGGTGCAAAATCAAATTCATCCGGATCGTTTTGTGAATGCTACCGGTGCTGAAAAATGGGTTGCCATACAATGGGCGATACGTGCAAACGAAGCCTACCAAACACTTAAAAATCCATTTAAGCGTGCAGCCTATTTATGTGAACTGAATGGGGTAGACCTACAAGCCGAATCGAATACCGCCATGTCTGGTAGTTTTCTGATGCAGCAGATGGAGTGGCGTGAAGCATTAGAGGATGCGCGTGATGCCAAAAACCTTGAGGCATTGGAGCGATTGAATGTTGCCTTGCGTTTGGCGCGGACGAAAGACTTGTTGCAGATTGCCGTTACGCTGAGTGCCAGAGATTTTGAAACAGCCGCGCAATACGTGCGGCAATTAATGTTTTTGGAAAGATTCGGTGAAGAAATTAACAATACCTTTTCTATCCTGGAGTCTTAAATAAGCATTGTAGAAATTGATTGGCACGATTGATTATTAATTTTCGCTGCGTATTTTATCAGCCACAGAGTGCGAATGTTATTGGGATTTAATAATTCTCTGTGGTTTTATAAATATGTGTCTTATCCTGACAACCCACTAGCGCTAACAGATAATGAGCATGCCTGAAGTTTTGTTGTTTTTACTTGCGGCGATCACACTGATGCTGGCGCTCGGTCCGGATAATATTTATGTGCTGAAAAGTGGTATCACGCAGGGAAGAAAAGCCAGTTTGGTTGCTACGTTAGGTTTTAGCTAAGTTGTATTTTTTCATGGAATGCTGGCAGTTCTTGGTTTTCCTGCATTGATTAAGGACTTGCCGAATGCATGCGCTTTATTACGATATGCCGGAGCAGGCTACCTGATCTATCCTGGCGTACGTACTTTCCTTTCGACCGCAGCGATTCAGATGCAAGGTTCGTCTAAGACTATTAATTTGTCACACATTTATTGGCAAAACTTGATTGTAAATATTCTGAATCCTAAAGTTACTCTATTTTTATCGCAGTTTGTGAACATGCAAGCCGAGCATACCCCTACGCAGATGCTATTGTTGGCAACGGCGTTTACCTTGCAGGCGCCCGCTATTTTTAGCGTGATTGCTTGTTTCTCTGGAATGGTCAGTGCTTTTTTCAAAGCAAAGCATTGACCGCCACTTACTTGAATCGATTGACTGGCTCAGCGTTTATCACTTTCGGTATCCGTATTGCTCTCCCGGAATAAAACTATGGCTCTTTTTCAAATTTCTGAACCCGGCATGTCCACGGTACCCCATCAACATCGATTGGCGGTGGGGATTGACCTTGGCACCACTAATTCTCTCGTGGCGACGGTACGCAACAGTATTCCAGAAGTATTGAACGACGAAGAGGGGCGGCCGTTAATGCCATCTATTGTGCGTTATTTGCCAAATGGTCATGCGCATATTGGCTATAAAGCACAAGTCGCGCAAATTAGTGATCCCAAGAATACGATACTGTCGGTTAAACGCTTTATGGGGCGAGGCCTGAAAGATATCGCTTACGTAGAAAATTTGCCTTATGATTTTCAGGATGCGCCAGGCATGGTGCAGCTTAAAACAGTTGCCGGCATAAAAAGTCCTATTGAAATTGCTGCCCAGAT